>NZ_JBLGTY010000005.1:0-197545 GCF_047470845.1 Candidatus Enterococcus avicola
AGGCAAAAAGGAGCCCGCCAGCGGGGACTGGCGGGAAGGAGTAAAAATGAAAAAGTGTTAGGGTTGTTTGTTGGTATACAGGTATCATACCGAGAAAATATGAAGAATTTTCGAGTGAAATTTAGAAATTGCGTGAATCTTTTGACAAATTATGGCTTCTGTTTGAATTTTTTCTTAAAAGAGAATTGACAAAAGGCACAAGCTTTGATAATTTTAATGAAACAAAATGCAAACGCGATGAAAAAGAAAGTAGAATCACGGGCGTTGTCTAGCAGAGAGTTCCAGCAGGTGAGAAGGAACGACAACAAATGATTTGAAAATGACTTTGGAGCGGATTTTCTGACTAATTAGGAAAATACGGTTGCCCCGTTAACAAGCGACAGTCTCCGAGTGTTTTCGGGTACTGAATGAGGTGAGGCCTGTGAAGGTTTTACAGATTAAGGTGGTACCGCAGGTGATGCCCTTAGCTTTGGCTAAGGGCTTTTTTTGTGTCTGTAGGGTCAGCTGTTTCATGCGAAGGTTTTGTTGAAAAGGAGAAAGGTTGTTGGGAGGAGAGAAAATGCACAAATTAGTGGTTCAAACCGATTTTGGTTTGCAAGATGGAGCGGTCAATGCGATGTACGGGGTAGCCTATCAAGTGGCACCAGAGCTGGTCATTGCGGATTTGACTCATGAGATCGAGCCATACAACATTCATGACGCCAGCTATCGCCTGCTACAAAGCGTCACCTATTGGCCAGCAGGAACCGTCTTTGTTTCAGTGGTCGATCCTGGCGTAGGGTCTGATCGACGAAGTGTGGTTGCCAAGCTGGCGACCGGGCAGTTGGTTTTGACACCAGATAACGGCACCCTGACCTATTTAGCGACTTATATCGGAATCGCTGAACTTCGGGTGATCAATGAGGCAACTGAGCGCTTGGCAGGATCAGCCGAAAGCCATACGTTTCATGGTCGGGATGTTTATATGTATAATGCCGCTCGGCTCGCCAGCGGCGCCATCAGCTTTGAAGAGCTAGGAACACCTGAACCTAAAGAAGCGATCCAAGTTTTTGCCATTGAAAAGCCAAGCCAAACAGCTGAAACGATCACAGGGACGATCGATATTCTCGATATCCGCTTTGGTTCGTTGTGGACGAATATTCCCCACACGTTCTTTAAGCAATGGCAGGTCCAATACAATGAGTCGCTGCTCGTCAGTATCTACTACCAAGATACCCTGCGTTATCAAGAAGAAGTGCGTTTCGGACGCTCCTTTGCGCAAGTGGCAGAACAAGAACCCGTCTTATATGTCAATTCCTTGCTGAATATCGGTTTAGGGCTCAACTTGGCTTCATTTGCTGAAACCTATAAAATAGGGACTGGCACGAATTGGAAAATTACCCTTAAAAAAAGGAGAAATGAAAAATGAATCAATCAAAATTTACAGTAAAACACATTGTTGCAATCGGTATCGGTGCTGCGGTCTTTTTCGTCTTAAAACGTTTCGTCACGATTCCGACGGGTTTCCCAAATACAGATATCGCCACAGCCTATCCTTTCTTGGCGCTATTAGGCGTTGTCTACGGTCCGATCGTGGCTGGTTTAGCAGGTTTTATCGGTCATGCTCTAGGAGATTTAACGACTTATGGTCCATGGTGGTCTTGGATCGCCGCCTCTGGGATCTTAGGGGTGTTCTTTGGACTTTTGACTCGTTGGATTCCAATCCAGCAAGGAACCTTTGGCGCTAAAGAAATTCGGACCTTCTTGATCGGTGAAACGATCGCAAATTTGGTCGTCTGGGTGATCATTGCCCCGATCGGGGATATTTTGATCTATGGCGAACCAGCGAACAAAGTCTTTACGCAAGGAGTCATTGCGGGATTGACCAATGCAGTCGTAACTGGGATAATCGGAGTGATCCTGCTAAAAGCCTATGCCCAAACCAAAACCAAAAAAGGCAGCTTGAGTAAGGAATCCTAACCAAAGAAATGTGTGAAGGCTAAAAATGAAACAAAAAATCATTCAATTTACGAATTTTTCTTTCCAATATGATGCACAAGCGGAACCGACCTTGAAAAACATCGATCTAACGATCTATGAAGGAGAAAAAGTCCTGATCGTCGGTGCCAGCGGTTCTGGCAAAAGTACATTAGGAAAATGTTTGAACGGTTTGATCCCGCAAAACGACAAAGGCAGTAGTACTGGAGAATTGACAATCGGTACCAATGCCTTTGGGCAAGCTTCCATCTATGAGCTGTCTTTGACCGTCGGCACGGTGCTGCAAGACACCGATAGCCAATTTGTAGGCTTGACCGTAGCAGAAGATATCGTGTTTTCATTGGAAAACGATCAGCGCAGTCAAGCAGTGATGCAAGAGGCGCTGCGTTTTTGGGCAGAAAAGACTGACTTAATGGATCATTTGGCGAAAAAACCGCAGGAATTATCGGGTGGCCAAAAGCAACGTGTTTCAATGGCAGGTGTTTTGATCGATGAAACACCGATTCTACTGTTTGATGAGCCGCTAGCCAACTTGGATCCGCAAACAGGTGTGGAAGCCATCAAAATGATCGACCAGCTGTATCAAGAGAAGCGTTTTACCACCATCATCATTGAACATCGCTTAGAAGAAGTGTTAGCCGCAGCTGTCGATCGCATCATCGTGATGGAAGAAGGCCGCATCCTTGCCGACAGTACACCGAATGAACTATTAAAAACGGATATGCTGCAGCAAGTCGGCATTCGTGAACCGCTGTATTTAGCTGCTTTAAAAAAAGCGGGGGTTCCCGTGACCGACGCTGCTGATTTGGTCGCGGTAGAAGCATTTGCATCACCTGAGATTGCCGAAAAACTGACTCAGTTTCAAGAAAAATTTCCGAAACCGGCGCTTCCTAGCCATCAGCCGCCGTTGTTGGAAGCGAAGAATCTATCGTTTTCCTACCAAGTGGGCAAACCCATTTTGCAAGCACTGGATTTTACCATCCATCAAGGAGAAATGATTAGTTTGGTCGGGCATAATGGCGCAGGAAAATCGACCTTGTCCCATTTGATTACCGGCTTTTTAACTCCGACTTCTGGCAAGTTGCTTTGGCAAGGAACGAACATGGGCAATGATTCCATCAAAGAACGAGCGCAAAAAATCGGGTATGTGTTGCAAAACAGCAATCAAATGCTGTCAAAAAACTTCCTGTTTGACGAAGTTGCCTTAGGCTTGCGCAACCGAAACGTTCCAGAGGCTGAAATTACAGAAAAAGTTCATCAGACCTTGAAAATTTGTGGTCTTTATCCGTTTCGTTCATGGCCATTGTCGGCACTAAGTCATGGGCAAAAACGCCGAGCCGCCATTGCAGCGATCCTCGTCTTAGATCCTGAACTCATTTTATTGGATGAGCCGACAGCGGGACAAGACTATCGCCATTACACCGAAATGATGCAATTTTTACAGGAGTTGAACCAGCGGGGATTAACGATCGTTATGATCACCCACGATATGCATTTGATGTTGGAGTATACACAGCGGACGATCGTTTTGACAAAAGGAACGATTTTGCTGGACGCTCCGCCAGAAGTTGTCTTAGCAGACAAACAAGTGGTGAGTGCCGCAAACCTCAAAGAAACCAGCTTGTATACACTGGCGACCCTTAACCAGCTGACAGATCCCGCCGCTTTTACTGCCGCCTTCATTGCCAGCGAGAAGGAGGGACACGATGGAGAGTAATCTAATCGGCTATCTTGACCGCAAAACGTGGATTCACCAATTAAGCGGTGCTGCAAAACTGATTTGTTTTTTGCTGCTATCCGTCATCGGGATGATTTCTTATGATACGCGCTTTCTCATTGGACTGGCATTGTTTTCGGTCTTTCTATTTGCCAGTGCTGGAATTCGCTACCGAGATATCGCTTTTGTATTAAAATTTATCATCTTCTTTTCGCTTTTGAATTTGGTGGCGGTCTATCTTTTCGCACCAGAATACGGGGTGGAGATCTACGGTACGCGCCACGTGATTTTCGAAGGGATCGGTCGGTATACATTGACCCAAGAGCAAGTGTTTTATGAGTTGAATCTATTGATCAAATATTTTGTCACGATTCCGCCAGGATTGATTTTCCTGTTTACCACCAATCCTAGTGAGTTAGCGTCCAGCATCAACCGCATCGGGATTTCCTACAAGATCGCCTATGCAGTCGCACTGGCTTTGCGTTACATTCCCGATATTCAAGATGATTTTCGGACCATTGCCAAAGCGCAGCAAGCACGGGGCGTGGAGCTTTCTAAAAAAGCACCTTTGCGCAAGCGAGTGGCAGGCAATGTCGCGATCGCGATTCCTTTGATTTTTTCCAGCTTGGAACGGATCGACCATATTTCTGCTGCCATGGAGCTAAGAAGGTTTGGCAAACATAAGCAGCGTACCTGGCTGAAAGCTAAGCCGATCCAAGGCAAAGATCTTTTGGCGATTGCTGTCGTTTGCTTGATCGTGGCGCTCGGATTGTCCTTGATGGTACTTAATGGCGGACGTTTCTACAATCCGTTTCGTTAACAAATCACCCCATGAAAACTAAAAAAACGGACGCATTGTCAATAATGAAAGTGGGACGGATGATTCAGAATTGATTCATCCGTCCCAGAAATGATCGAGCCAAAAAACGCAGGATAGTCAGTCAATTGACTTTAGCGAGTGCTACATTTGCTAAAGTCAGTTGCTGCTAGGTCTGCGTTTTTTTGCCGCAAAAAAAAGGAGCCCGCCAGCGGGGACTGGCGGGATAGGAGTAAAAATGAAAAAGTGTTAGGGTTGTTTGTTGGTATGTATTTATAGTAACGGGAAAATGTGAAAAAAATAGGAAGAGAAAGCAATAGAAGTGTGTCAATCTGTTGATGATTTTCGTAAAACATTCCAGCGGAAGCCTTTTAGATCTTTGATTGACGGAAACGCCAAATAAGGCTACACTGATGGCATCAAAGCAGTACAAGGAGGGGACAGGATGGATGCCATTACGATCAACGGACTAAGCAAACAATACAACAAGAAGTACGCCATCGAGAACGTATCATTGCAAGTGGCAGAAGGAGAGATTTTTGGCTTTATTGGACCAAATGGTGCGGGAAAATCAACGACCATCAAAGTATTGTTGAATTTTATCAAACCAGATGCAGGACAGGCGGCGATTTTTGGACGAGATTGCCAACAAGCAGCCAAAGAGATCAAAACGTTTACTGGGTATGTTTCCAGTGATGTACGGTTTTATTCAAAAATGACGACAGCAGAACTACTGGCATTTACGGCGGATTTTCATCAAGTCAAGCAGCCAAAAAAAGAGATTCAGGAGTTGATGGAGCTTTTTCAAATTGATCCAAACAAATCGATCGCAGAACTTTCTTTAGGGAACAAGAAAAAAGTCGGGCTTGCGAGCGCCTTGATTGCACAACCGAGAATGTTGATTTTAGATGAGCCGACCAATGGCTTAGATCCCTTGATCCAAAAACGGCTGTTTGAAGAGCTCCTTAGAAGAAACAAACAGGGGATGACGATTTTTCTATCTAGCCATGATTTGCATGAAATTCAGACCTATGCCCATCGGACCGCCTTTATTCGTGAAGGACAGATCATCACCGTGAAAGAACTGAGTGAGGAAGAAAATTTCGGCAAAGTTGTAACGCTCACGAATGAGGGTAGCCTCTCATTAGCCGGCTTGGAAAACGTACAGGTTCTTGCTCAGGAATCACACAGCTTGCGTTTTTTCTATCAAGGGGACATGAATCAGCTGGCACATTTTTTAACCAATCCTGCCATTAAAGAGTTCACGATCGAACACCCAACCCTTGAACAGCAATTTATGCTCCTGTATGAAGGAGGTTCTCAAAAATGACTTTAATGAAAATCGATCTTAAAAATACCTTCAAAGGCTGGCTAGTCTGGGCGATCCTTTTTGCAGCAATCATTTTTGCATTTACGGCTATCTATCCTCAAATGATCACGCCAGAAATGAAAACGTCGTTAGACCAGATGTTGGGCTCTTTCAGCCCAGAATTACTAGGCATCTTTAACATCCAACTGACAGGACCCTCAAGCTTGGTTTCCCCGACAGGCTTTTTCGGGTACTACTTTCAATACTTATTTATCGCTGCGTGTATTTATGGGATGCTTTTAGGCTTGAACAGTCTGATCACTGAAGAATCAGAAGGAACGATCGAGTATTTATACGCTCAGCCTATTAGCCGCAGAGAAATCGTTGGGTGGAAGTTCCTCGCTCGATTGTTGTTGCTGACTGGCTTTTTGCTGATTGCTTATGGCAGTAGTCTGGCCTCATTTGCTTTGTTCAAACTACCTGAAGATGACCTGTCCGCTTTTATAGAAGAAATCAGCAAAATCTTCGTTGCCGAGTACGGTGTCTTAGTCTTTTTCCTCTGTCTAGGTTTCTTTTTATCCACGATCTTGCGTTCCAGCAAACAAACCGCCAGCGTCGGCTTAGGCTGCGTGTTCGGTCTGTATTTGCTCGACATCGTGGGGGAACTCTACGATAAATTGGAATGGCTGGCAGGACTTTCACCTGTGCGGATGGCATTACCCGTCCAACTCATGGATAACGGCGCGACATCAGTCCTTTGGGTACTGCTGATCGGTATCATCTGTTTCTTTGGCACCTTTTCCCGTTATGAGCGTAAAGACTTGCAGGTCTGAGTATATCAATCAAAAGACAAAAAAGAGCCTGTCAGCGGGGACTGACAGGCAAAGGAGTAAAAATGAAAAAGTGTTAGGGTTGTTTGTTGGTATGCTTATATAATAGTCTCGAAATGTGAAAAAAGTATGACGAAGCAGGCACGTTTTTGCGAAAAAATCATTGCGAAAGTTAAGAAAGCGTAAAGCGTCCCTTCACCAAAAGGCTTGAAGGGGCAACAAGAACCTAAAATCACTCCGAAGCAGCAGGCGGTTCATGCTGTTTCGGAGTGATTTTTTAATTGAAGCTACTTGCTCAAGTCAAGGCTATCGACATTAAAGGTGTCGCCATGTGCTAAGTCACCATAACGATAGCCACGGTTAAACCAGTCCACGCGTTGCTGCGATGTGCCGTGCGTAAAACTATCTGGAACAACATAGCCTTGGTATTCTTTTTGCAGCGTATCATCCCCGATGGCATTGGCAGCTGTGATTGCTTCTTGAATGTCGCCAGCTTCTAAGATCGGTTGTCCTTGATAGGTTTCGCCTTGCAAGTATTTCGCAAAAGTACCAGCTAAGTAGTCAGCTTGCAGTTCCAAACGAACGCTGTACTGATTGTATTCCTTTTCTGAAACTTGCTGGCGGATTTTGTCCAATTGTTGGGTGATCCCCAGCTCATTTTGCACATGATGACCGACTTCATGGGCGATGACATAGGCCATTGCGAAGTCGCCGCTTGCGCCATATTTATCGGAAAGCTCATTGGCAAAGCTAAGATCAAGGTACACATTCTCATCTGCTGGGCAATAAAACGGACCAACCTGTGACGTGGCATAGCCGCATGCCGACTGCACGCTTCCCGTAAATAATACGAGTGTCGGGTCTTGATAGGTTTCTTGCCGCTCTTGAAAAACGTCTTGCCAATAATCTTCTAAATAGCCGAATACGACTGCGGAAAACTCTTTTTCCTCCGTGTACTCACTGGTGCCCACATTTTCTGTCTGGTAATTGGCTGCTTGACCGCTGCCACCCAAGACATCCGGCAGCGAATTTAAATCACCACCGCTAAACAGGAAAAATAAAACAGCGATGATCACCGTACCGATCCCGCCACCAGCAGCCAGCATCCCGCCTGAGCCAGATGATCGCCCCGTTCGATCATCGACATTTCTGCTTTGTCTACCCCCACGCCATTTCATGTTATCTCCTCCTATATAAATCCTAGCTTAATTATAAGAGAAAGGCGGCAGATTGTGAAAAAAAGCGCCTTGAAATTGTTATAAAATGCCTGCAGGAGCATTGAAAATCAAAGTGTACACTCCTTTTAATCATTCTTTAATCTAACAATTAGCCTTCTAATTTGGTACAGTAGCAATAAAATAGAGGTAGAGGGTGAGCGTATGAAAATGAATTATTCGGGGACATCGGAACGAAGGATTTTGATTTTTAAACGGTTGATTGCTGGCGAGCACCTCAGCTATCAGCAGTTAGCAGAGGATTATTTCGTTTCCCGCAGCAGTATTGCAAAAGATATTTCTTATTTAAAAGAACTGTTTCAAAAAGAAAGCTTGCGCCTGAGATTTGATAATTCAGGTACATTTTTTGAAGGAAGTGAATCCCAGATCCATCGGGTGCTCAAACGCTTTTGCTTAATGATGCTGGATCAACCAGCGGCGTTTTCCTTGTTGGTGGAACCTGCGAAATACCAGGAAGTAAATCAGGCGTTTCGTCGAGCGTTAATGGAAAAACAAGTGGAAATGCCCGACAGCTACATCCAAAGTATCGTCCTTTCCATCGTGCTGCTGATCGAACGGGCGAGTCATGCGGAAAACTTAGTGATTGAAGAAAATCGCCAAGTGGGGAAACTGTTTTTGGAGTTCGACAAATATCCGTTAGTCTATGAGCTACTGAAAGAAATCGAAGAACAGCACATTTATCAATTTTCACCAAAAGAAGTGCAATATCTAACCTACCTGATTGTCGGTAGCGGCTTGAAATTTTTTATGAAAAGTGAAAAAGTTCCTTTCGTCTTTCGGGGAAAAGTGCGCAACTTGATTCAAAAAATCAGCGAAGGCTTAGGCACCGACTTGACCCAAGACAATCGATTGGAAGAAGATGTGACGATCCATCTGTATCAACTGCTGTTGCGGATCGAAGCGCAAACCACAGTCGTCAACCCTTTGTTAGAGGAAATCAAGCAAAACTATCCTGCCTTGTATGGCGTGGTCTGGTTCTCGCTCCATGATTTTTTGAAAGCGTATCAAGTGGGGATCTCTGATGATGAGATCGGATTTGTCACAATCCATTTTCAAGCAGCGATCGAGCGAATGCGCCGCATGAATAAAATCATTTTTGTCTGTCCCAATGGCGTCGGCACTAGCTCGTTTGTCTCTGCGAAAATTCGTCGCATTCTGCCAGAGATCGACAGTATCGAAACCGTTTCAGTTGAAAAATTAAAGCAGATGGACATCTCGGCGATCGATTTTATTATTTCAACCATCGATCTTGTCGGGATTCAAAAACCTGTGGTGCGGATCTCGCCTATGGTGACCAATCGCGACATGAAGCGGATCATGAATCACTACATCGATTTAGTCATCGATAATGAGGCGGTGGTCGATCAAAATGGTTTACTTCTTCAAGCCCAATCGATGATCCAGCCAACCGTCTTTTTCGAGCGATTTGCCAGCAAAACAGAAGCCATCAATTTTCTGATCGAACAAACCCCTTTTAGTGATGAAAAACGAAAAGCGCAGTTTCAGCAATCCGTCATTGAAAGAGAGCAGCTACAATCAACCTATTTAGATAATGGCTTTGCCATCCCTCATGGCAATCCAAATTATGTCGAAAAAACAGCCATCTCGATTTTGCTTTTGGATCAGCCAGTAGAATGGGGCAACCAAAAAGCCGACATCATTATTTTATTGATGATCCGAGAGGATGAGACGCAAAAGGTGGAACCAATGATGAAATTGATCATGCAAGGAATCGAAAACAAAGAATGGTTCCTATCAAAAATGTTGGAGGTTAAATCAGAATGAAAGTGAAGGATTCTTTGCCTGAAAAGCATATACAAACGGATGAGACAGTGACAGATTGGCGCTCAGCCGTAAAATTAGCCAGCCAGCCCTTGCTGGATGAAGCGCTGATTACGTCAGCTTACATCGAAGCGATGATTCAAAGTGTGGAAGAAAATGGTCCTTACATGGTGTTGGCGGATTACTTTGCGCTGATGCATGCCCGTCCTGGAGAAGGGGTTTTGGAACAAAGTATGAGCCTTTTAGTAACGAAACAGCCCATCGATCTTGAGGGCAAACCGGTGCGGATATTTCTTGTCTTAGCCGCCGCAGATAGTCAAAGCCATCTAGAAAGCTTGAAAGAGATCATGGCGATCTTTATGGATGAAGAAAAATACAACGTGATATTAAATGGCGATTGGGAACAAATTTGTCAATTATTCCAATAGGAGGAAAAGGATATGAAAATTTTAGCAGTATGTGGATTTGGTGTAGGAAGCTCAATGGTATTGAAGATGACGATCGACAAGGTAATCAAAGAGTTAGGGTTGACGGCAACTGCCGAGAATACTGATTTATCGACGGCAAAAGCGACACCAGCAGATGTTTATTTTACGAGTAATGAATTATTGAATGAGTTAAAAGCATCCGTGAAAGCACCCGTTTATCCAATCAAAAAGTATATGGATAAAGAAGAAGTCAAACAGCAAATGGAAAAATTTTTAGCTGAAAGAGAGGGATAATCATGAATTTTGTCACGGATTATATTTTAAAAAATCCGCCAGTCCTACTGGGGATCATTGCCATGATTGGGTTATTGGTACAAAGAAAACCTTTTGCAGAAGTCGTTAAAGGAACCTTAACAGCTTCCTTCGGGATGGTGGCATTGACGGCTGGGGTAAATATGTTGGTGGGAACGATCGCACCGATCAATGCAGCGGTTCAAACCCAATTAGGCGTTGCTGTGTCAGATGGGCTCTCTGACATCACCTTTACGGCAGAATACGGCGGAACAGTAGGTTTAGCGATGTTTTTCGGACTTGTCATTCATTTATTGATTGCTCGCTTTACACCTGTGAAGACGATTTTCCTCACCGGTCACATGTTGTGGTGGTTCCCGTTCGTCATCGTCGCTGGGGGCGTTGAAGGCGGACTTACCGGAATCCCATTGTTGATTTTAGGGGCGGTTCTATCTGCTTGTTACTGGTCCTTCATGCCATGGATCATGCGTAAATATGTGTGGGATGCCACAGGCGATGATTCATTCTTGATCGGTCATCCAACGGGGATCTTGTCATTGGTTTCAGGCTTTGTTGCAAAACGGGTCGGAAACAAAGAAAAATCGACGGAAGATTTGAAAGTGCCAGAAAATCTCTCGTTTTTCCGTGAAATATCGATTACTGGCGCGTTAGTGATGTTTTTGATGAATATCGTTATCGGTTTGATTGCGCCCGTATTAGTTCCTGAA
This sequence comes from Candidatus Enterococcus avicola, assembly GCF_047470845.1. Classification (NCBI taxonomy): domain Bacteria; kingdom Bacillati; phylum Bacillota; class Bacilli; order Lactobacillales; family Enterococcaceae; genus Enterococcus; species Candidatus Enterococcus avicola. The sequence continues at coordinate 11,115 of NZ_JBLGTY010000005.1, forward strand.
GGGGGCAACTTGGTGATGTTTGCGGTTGATGCTGGCTTGAACTTCGGTGCAGGATTATTGATCATGTTGTATGGGGTACGTCTATTGATCAACCAAATCATTCCCGCCTTTCAAGGGATCGCAGAAAAAGTCGTTCCTGGAGCGAAACCAGCTTTTGATGTACCAATCTTGTTCAACTATCGTCCAAATGCTGTAATCATCGGCTTTATCGTGGCGATGATCACCTCAACGATTTTAGTGGTCATTGCCAATACGACCAACGTCTTTGGCATTTTGATCGTTCCTTTAGTTATCACCAGCTTCTTTGAATGTGGCGGTGCTGCGGTGATCGGCGAAGGGCAAGGGGGCTTGCGAGGTGCCATTATTGGTACGATCACAGCTTCTGTCGTTATGGTAGCACTCGTTGGGATCTCTGCAGCGATGTTCTCAACGACGATTCAAAACTGGATCTTGATTTTCGGTGGGAACGATTTATCTCTATGGGGCATCCTTGGTGAATTGATCGGCAAGCTGTTTGGAGGGTTTTAAATGTTTCAATACTTTGAAAAAGCAAAAGAACTATTGTCTATTGTAGAAGAAAAAGAAGCACCAGCGATTGAGCAAGCCATTGAATTACTGACGCAAGCCAACTTGACCAAAAAAGCCATCTACATTTTTGGCGCAAGTCACGCTGGGATCTTAGCCGAAGAGATGTATTATCGAGCAGGCGGCATGATGACCATCAACGCGATCTTTGGAAGAGAACTGATGCTTGATCGCAGCCCAATCACCTTCACTAGTAAAATGGAGCGCTTAGAAGGCTACGGTAGTGCCTTGGCGGCGACCCAACCCTTTACAGCAGGTGATGTGCTGATCTTGCATTCGGTGTCTGGGCGAAACCCAGTTATCATCGATATGGCGCTTCATGCCAAAGAAAAGGGGGTCAAGATCATCGCATTAACGAATCTTACCTATTCAAAAACAGTCACCAGCCGCCATACTTCAGGCTTGCGTTTGTTTGAAACGGCGGATATCGTCATCGACAATCATGGGGAGATTGGCGATGCAGCGTGTACGATTCCTGACGTCGAACAAAAAGTCGGCCCCACATCCACCGTAGTCGGCGCAACGATCTTAAATGCGATCATCGTTGAAGTTTGCCAAAAACTAAAAGAAGCCGGTGTCGACTATCCGCCGATTTTTTACTCAGCGAACCTAGACGGCGGGGATGAATTGAACCAGTCCCTGTTTGAAAAGTACCAAGAAGCGATCCATTATCAGCTGTAAGTAGGGAAGCAAATTCGTTTATTATTGATATTAAAACATCATCTGTTGCTCCGTCGATCAAGGAGTAGCAGATGATGTTTTTTAGGTATCATTGTTTATTCAAATTCTTCATACTCATTTGGGTCTTGACCATCGATGCGGCCGTCTGCTTTGTTTAACTGATTGATTTGATTGATTTCATCTTCAGTCAGTTCAAAGTCGAAGATTGCAAGATTTTCTCGTTGATGGGCGAGGTTTCTTGATTTTGGAAGGGGCAAAATGCCACGATCCACATGCCAGCGCAAGATGATTTGACCAGCTGATTTTTGGTATTTCTCAGCTAATTCAGTGATCAGTGGTTCTTTCAGGGCATCGCTGCCACGACCTAATGGGCTCCAAGCTTCCGTTACGATGCCGCGCTTTTTGTTTTCTGCGACCATCCGTTCTTGGACCCAGTAAGGATGGATCTCAATTTGATTTAATGCAGGAGTCACACCAGTTGCTTCAATGATGGCATCCAAATGTTCTGGTTCAAAATTGGAAACGCCGATGGAACGGATCAAGCCTAATTTTTGGGCGGTCACTAAGGCTTGCCAAGCTTCGACATATTTGCCGCGTTTTGGTAATGGCCAGTGGATCAAAAAGGCATCGAAGTAGTCGAGCCCCATGCGAGCAAGGGATTCTTGAATGCTGGTTAAGGCATCATCATAGCCATGGTATTTTCCTGGTAATTTTGAGGTGATATAAAATTCTGAACGTGGGATACCCGAGCGACGGATCGCTTTGCCGACAATGCCTTCATTGTCATAATTGGTTGAAGAATCGATCAAGCGATACCCGTCGGCGATCGCTGCTTGCAGCTGGCTCAATCCTTCGCCACCACGGATCTGATAGGTACCGATGCCCAATGCGGGGCGTAAATTGCCGTCGTTTAATGTCAGTAAAGGTGCTTTCATAAAATGATTCCTCCTTTTCTTTTCTACATTCTACTCTAACGCTTTTTTGACAGGAACGTAACCAACTTGCTCAAACAGACAAAGAAAAAAGAGCAACGGTTTCTGTTTCAGAAACAATTGCTCTTTTTGATCAAATTATTTTTCAGGCGGTGTGCCATACATTTTTGGTGTGACTTGATCGAGTTTTGGCGCTTTTCCTTCGACTTTTGGTTCGTCTAGCCATTGGTATTCGCCTTCACCATCAAGGGCTTTGCCTTTCGCCCAAGAGCCTTCTTTACTTTGGTCGCCTTCTGAGAAGTTATAGAAATCATAAGCGATATCTAAGCGTTCGTTTTTGCGGTCAAAGGTAGTCGGCACTAAAATTGAGCCTTCGTTTTCTTCCAATTCTTTCACGGCAGCTGCCCAGAGATTTTGGTGGTAGCTATCACGTGCTAATAAAACTGAAAGTAAGTCTTTGACCCCACGGTCATCGATCATTTCATAGATGCGTGCTACTTGCAGACGACCTTGTGATTCCGCATTTAAGTTGGCACGGAAATCAGCAAGTAAGTTGCCACTAGCAATGATATACGCACCTGACCATGGATTGCCGACGCTATCAGCAGGACGTGGTCCTAAGCCTGCAACGATGGAATGTTGCGGATTCATTCCAGAAATGATCGCACCGATCGTTGGGTCTTTTTTCATAGCCGCTTCTTGATCTTCCACAGGTGCACCTTCCAGTAGACGTGCAACCATCGTTGCTAACATTTCAACGTGTCCAAGCTCTTCAGTAGCGATATCCATTAACATGTCTTTGTATTTTTCTTCCCCACGGCAGCTCCATCCTTGGAATAAGTATTGCATGGCAACACTCATCTCTCCATATTGTCCACCGATTAATTCTTGAAGGTATTTCGCAACTAACGGATTTGGTTTTTCTGGCTTAGCTTCAAACTGCAATTCTTTCTGATGACGAAACATACGATTCCTCCTAAAAATTTTTTATTGGGCCCATAAAAAGTTTCTCATGAATCGAAACGTTCGTCTAACAAAATGCACTTTCTCCCGAATGAAAAAAGCATCGAAAAGAAAAGCCATTTATTTTGACAAAAAGCCGTAAGCGTTAGATAGTTAAATTAAGAGAGAATTAGAAAAGGAGCGAGTCACCATGTTTCAGTATTACAAAATGGAAGACCGAAAAATAAGGAAATCTTCGGAGGAGGATTACAATTGGCTAGTGGTTTCTGGCACAGATCCAGAGGAACAACGACACTTGTTAGATAAGTATCAACTGCCCGAAGATATTTTTATGGGAGCGAACGATCCAGAAGAAGTGTCACGGTTGGAATACCTCCGTAATACCAAGTTTCATCATCCGATTCTTTATACCTTGATCGATTTATCGGAAGCGACTGAGGATCGGATCGAAGACCGACTTGAGCCTGTGACTTTTATCTACACCAAGGATCTGTTGATCACCTACGTATCTGAACAATCCAATCTGATCAAACGATTGATCGAAAAGCATGAGCAAGATATCCAGCGGTATGAAGATATTGTTGCTTACGCCACGTTGATGATCTACACCCATTACATCAAAGGTTTGCAGGAGATGAAGAAGCAAATCGATGATTTGGATCAAGCAGCCCGTAAAACGACGGAAAACAAGGAATTGTTCAATTTAGCCGATACCGAACGAGATATGGTCTATCTTGATCACACCTTGCGGGACCAAAACCATACTGTCGATCGATTGATGGATCGCAAAGAATTTTTGGATCGTTTGGATAATGAAGCACTCGTTTATGACATCAAGCTGCGGCAGAAATTTGCCATGAAAATGGTCACTATCTATCGCGACTTGCTAGAAACCATCGGTGGCTTGTTCTCCGATATGATGGACAACAATCTAAACCATTTGATGAAATACTTAGACTCTGCGGCATTAGTGGTGGCAGTGCCGTCCTTGATCGCGGGGCTATGGGGGATCAACACCGGGGGACTCCCAGGAAAAGACAATGCGATCGGTACGATCGTCGTCTTTGGCTTGGCTATTTTAGTCGGCATTTTAACCGCCGTCTACTTGTCACGAAAAGACTTTTCAAAATAAAAAGCGCCGCTGCTCTGTGGCACCGTTCATCCATAAAAGGAGAAAGGTGCGACGAAGCAGTCGGCACTTTTTTTATTTTAGTCCACTGTCTAAATTGCTGTCGAGAATCCAGCGCTGAAAGGCGAGGAAGACCAGCAGCAAAGGCAAAATGGAAATTACCGAGGCAGCGATCAAAATCGTCCAATTGATATTTTCCGCGCCCACCAAGCTGCGGATCGCCACTTGCAAGGTGTATTTTTTCGGATCATTCAAGACGATCAAGGGCCAGATATAATCATTCCACCGCCACTGGAAGGAAAAGATCCCCAGTGTCATAATGATTGGTCGGGCAATCGGCAGCATGATTTTCAAAAAGATCATCCCATCCGAAGCACCATCGATGCGGGCTGATTCAATCAGATCGTCAGGAACGGAGACGAAAAAGGTCCGAAACATAAAGATACCTGTTGCTGTATTGATGGAAGGGATGATGATCCCCAGCAAGTTATCATATAATCCTAGTGAACGAATGACAGAAAACGTTGGGTTCATGATAACTTCTGTCGGCAGCATGGTGGTGGCGATGATACAGATGAAGAAAAAACGCAGCCATTTCGCATCGTATTTTGCAAAGGCATAGCCACAGGCGGCGCTGACTAGGATCGTCAATAAAGTGGTGACCACCGCTGAAATCAACGTATTATTGAAGTAACGAAAGAAATCCAATGTTGTCCAAGCATCAATAAAGTTTTGAATGGTTGGATTTTCAGGAATGATTTTCAAGGGATAAGCAAATAGTTCGGTCCCTGGTTTAAAGGCACTCAATAAGAACCAAAGCAGTGGAAAAAGGTACAGCAGGGAAGTGATGATCAGTGCCAACGTTAAAAAAAACATCGCTGACTTTCTTGTGACAGGTCGTTTGGTTTTGATGGTCTTAGATGTCATTCTTGCCGCCTCCAATCTTCATTTGTGCTAAGCCTAACAGTAAAAGAATCACAAAAAGTACCATGGAGGCAGCACTGGCATAGCCGACCCGCATTTTGTCAAACCCAGTCGTATAGATATATTGCACGATCAACATGTTGTCGGTTCCTGGACCACCATTGGTCAGCGATTGCACGAGGGCGAACTCTTTCATAGCGCCGATCGAAGCCAATAAGATGACCATAAAGGAAGTCGGCCGCAGCATAGGCAAGGTGATGTAGCGTAATTTATGCCCAAAGCTGGCGCCGTCGATCTCGGCAGCTTCATACAATGAGCGAGGGATATTTTTCAAAGCTGCAGTAAATTGCAGCATGTTAAAGGCAGTCCCGCCCCAGATGGCAGCCAAAATAATGACAGAAAAGGCAGCATTCGAGTCGGTAAACCACGGGACAGTTTGTTGTCCTGCTTGCTCTAGAATAAAGTTGATAAAGCCAAAGTTTTCACCAAACAGCCATTTCCAGATAACCCCAGCGATGATCCCAGAGATGGTCCATGGTAAGAAAAAAATGATCTTTGCGAAAAATTTGCCTTTCGCCAGCTGACTGTTCAACATCAAAGCGACGGCGAGAGAAACGACATAGATACTTGGGACCAGAATGATCACATAACGAAATGTACGAAATAGTGCTTTATAAAAGCTGGCGTCTTGAAACAATTCTTGATAATTCGCCAAGCCGATAAAATTGGCTGTCGCAAAGCCTTTATAGTCGGTTAACGAGTAATAAAGTCCTAAGAGTGCTGGAATCAAAAAGAAGATAATGAACAAAATGATGCTTGCACCAGTGAATAGCAACGGCCATTTGTTTTTTTGTAAAGTACTCACAGAAAATTCCTCCTCCGACGATCGTATCAGCAACAAAGAACCCGCAGTCTGCAAAAAGCCAGACTATGGGTTCTTTGTGGTTGAACGTCTGTTTATTTCTTCAAAAACCCATCATTGTAATCCTTGATCGTCTTGTCGATTGCCTCATCTAATGTGATTTCATCATTTAATACTTGCACGATGGCATCACGGTAAGCCGCTGTCAATCCAGTGTAGCCTTTCATACTCATCGTCACTTGATCGGTAGTTTGCTTGCTGCTGATTGGTTGAGCAGCGGCTGCGATCTCTTGGTTGTAGATTTCATAAGCATCCTGGCCTTGTTCATAGTCGACCGTCAAATCTTCCACCGCAGGTAAGTAACCAGCATAGGTACAAAGCTGTTTGTAATTTTCTTCTTCGTACAACCATTTGATGAATTTTTCGCCTTCTTCACTGTTTTTACTATTGTTGAAGCCAGTGATGAAGTTGCCGCCCATATTGACCGCGCGGGTCTCTTCATAAGGAGAATAGGTGGATTGCCAGTTAAAGTTGCTGATGTTGGTAGAAAAATCAACGATCTGCCAGCTGCCAGAAAAGTAAGCTGGAACACGGCCGCTCTTGAACATAGCAGAAGCATCTTCTCCAGAGGTCCAAACCGATTTTGGCATCACTTCGTCATTGTTCAAATCAACAAATTTTTGCAAAGCCGCTTTCGTAGCATCATCGGTCGTGTAAGAATCACCGCTGTCATCTAAAAAGAAATCTTGTCCCCCGTATTGATAGGTGAAAGCCCGTAAACGGTGATCCGACGCGTCCATGACCATGCCGTATTTGGCATCGGTTTTTTCAACGACTTCATTGATCGCGGTTAAAAATTCATCCCAAGTCCAAATGTCCTCTTCCGAAGTGGGGTAGGTCACACCAGCTTCGTCAAACAAATCCGTATTGATAAACAACCCAGTGGCAGTGACATCAGAAGGGAGTGCTTTGACGACATCTGCTTCATCTTTGATCGTCATCGATTCCAATGTTTTTGCCTCACTGGCGATGTCCGATAGATCCATCAGATAGTCATTCCAGTCAGGTTGAACGGTTGAAACCCGCACGACCTCTGGCGCATCATCCGCTTGAACAGCTTTGGTGATTTTTGTCAGCAAGTCTGCATAAGGCACGTCGGTGACTTCGACAGTCACACCAGTTTCTTCCTTGTATTTTTCCGCCATTTTCGAATAAGCGCCGCCTTCACTGGTATCTCCAGAAACGAACATACGAATCTGCTTGCTGTCGCTGGCACTGTCACCACTGCCGCAGCCAGCGACCCCTAACATCACTGCCGCCAAAGGCAAAATTGAATACCCTATTTTTTTGTTCATTTTGTTCCTCTCCTTTATTGAATGATTTTGTTCAAAAAAACGTTTCCAATCGAAAACGATTGAAACGTCCCCCAATGAAAAATAGCTGATGTACTGAAAAGATAGCAGTCCTAGGACTGATCGAGGAGTGAAAAGTGCCAATTATCTGACAAAATAAGAGTGGTTCTCCCTCAGTTTAGCGGATAAGATGCAAAATACAAAATAAAACGATTTCAAAAAATGCACCAATACTAAAAAAAACGAATTAAAGCTCTTACAACGATAATTAAGAAGTGCTGATAAACGTTAATATAACAAGGTTTGAAAATTATTTTTGCAAATTGAGTGCAAATCTTTTGTCTAAAACGGGGATTAAGCGTAACATAATATGTGTAATAACTACTTAAAAGAAAGAAGGAGAAAAATATGCATTGGTTATGGGTATTAATCGTAGGAGCTATTATCGGTTTGATCGCCGGAGCTATCACAAATAAAGGTGGATCAATGGGTTGGATCGCCAACATCGTTGCAGGTTTAGTAGGTTCAGCTATTGGACAAGCGATCTTAGGTTCTTGGGGTCCATCACTTGCTGGAATGGCAATCGTCCCATCAATTATTGGTGCGGTTATTGTAGTTGCTGTTGTTTCATTCTTCTTAGGACGTTCAAACGGCTAGTCCATTCAGCAATTGTTTTCATTCATTTATTTCGGGTAGGAACTACCTTGAATAGACAGGCAAATCCAGAGTTTCTGGGTTTGCCTTTTTTGTTTTTTAAAAGGATGCATAAGCAATCCTTTTGTCAGATTAGAAAATTGTCGTTACACTTGAAGTAGGTCAAAAAAAGAAAGGAAGAGGTTCAATGAAAAAGCAATATGAAACAGCGATGATCAATCGAGGCGGACGTGTCGGAGAGGTCGAAGCACCAAACGGTAGTTTTCACCTGAAAATCGACAAGCCAGGTCTTCATAGTGAAGGGACCAATCCAGAGCAATTATTTGCCGCTGGCTATGCTTCATGCTTCAACGGTGCCGTACAGCATATGCTGAAAGAGCATAACATCGAATCCGAATCCGAAGTTAAAGCAAGAGTGTCTTTGTATCAGCATGAGGACGGTAGTTACCAAATCGGCGTGATTTTAGAGGTATCGTTACCAGGCGTTGAAAAAGCCGAGGCAGAGAAAATTGCAGAAGAAGCCCACGATTTTTGTCCGTATTCTCGGGCCACTCGCGGCAACATTGATGTTGAAGTTCAAGTAGTCTAAGCAGTATTACGAATAGACAAACAATAAGCGGTTGGTAAATCAACCGACAAGAGGGAATTCATCAAGGAGGCCAATCAATGAGACAAACAGAGAGCTTGCTGCTTTTGGGCGTGTTTGCGGTTGGCCTTTTTGTGGTGTACTGGCTGAAAAAGCAACGACATACACGCCACAACCAAGCACTGGCAGCCCAGCTGAAGCGTTATCCCAGCGTGCGGCAAGCGTGGCTGGCAGCCGGGGCAAAAAGGGAAGCAGTCCTTTTTGTTCCTGGTTTAAAAGAAGCCACTGCCGCAGTGGCAACGAAGGCAACGGCGAAAGCAGAAACGAGGCTGCACAAGCATGCAGATCAATGTCAGGCAATGACCCCACAAGGGTTGGCCGTTTCAGAGGACTATTTGTTCATCTCAGCGTATTGTTCGCAGCAGGAACATCACTCACAGCTTTATATAATAGAAAGAACGAGCGGGCGGCATCTGAAAACGGTGGTTCTGCCAAAACGCCCCCATGTCGGTGGGCTAGTCTTTGATCGAGCAACGCAAATGCTGTGGCTAACCATTACAGGGAAAGGAATGGGGCGCGTGGCGTGTGTTTCTCTACAAGCACTGCTGGAAGATGATTCCTTGGCAACCAATCAGCCTATCGCTTATCAGCAAGTCATCGAATTGGCAGGCATCACTCACAGCTCCTATTTGGCAGCCGATAGCGGTGAACTTGTCTCAGGGACCTTTGCCTTGAAACAAGGAGGCGTGGTGGCGAATTATCCGCTGCCTGTTCTTTCAGACAGCGGTCGCAAAACGCCTCCTCGCATCAAGCCGCGTAAGAGAAGGGTCACCACCACGAAAGTCCAAAGTATCGCCTTTACCACTGAATACATGTTGCTGGCACGTTCCTTTGGACCAGGGTCGGCGGAGCTATGGGTCTTTTCAAAGGATGCAACGGTGCTGACCCGCAAACATGCGTTGCGGCGCATCAAGTTTCCCCATTACCTTGAACAGATCGTGGTACAAAAAGGACAGCTGTACTGCTTGTTTGAAAGTGGGGCATGGGCGTATCGGCAAAAAGGCGGCAGCATCGATGAAGTCGTGGTATTGGATCTTGCGACCTTGCTCCAGTAAAAGCGCTGCTTAAAAAGAAAAAAGACCAGCCTCTTAAGAAGCTGGTCGTAAGTGCAGTGATTATTCCACGATTGCTCGTTGGATATCTAAGACGGTACCTGTATGAGCATCTGCCAAAAATTCATAGGTGACAAGCTGCCCGTCTTCGGTGCGGGTGATGCCGCCAGTATAACCTTGGGAAGTGATCGCAAATTTGCGCAAAGGTTGTTTTTCGAAATTGATCCAAGAACCTTCGATCGGTCCTTCTTTGATAAATGCTGCTTTTATATTGTCTAAGACATCATCGGCATTCATGGCTTGCCTTTTCTTCAACCAGATCGTTGAAAAAATCCCTCCTGCAAAGCCAAGACCTAAACCGATGGTCAGTCCATTTTTAAAATAATGCAATGGATGCTCATTCTCCATCTAATGTCCCTCCTAAAGTAAGTTTTCCCGAATGTTTTGATCTCGGTGAAAGCACAGGTTCTCTTAACAATAGTTTACCATAGTTTAGAAATATTCTATAAGAAAAATAACCAACAATAGAAATTTGCGCTATAATAAAGAATATCAGTAGGAATAAGGAGGAAGAGAGCACATCCGTTGTTTCACCCAAAAATTGCTGGAAAACACAGCAACAGCAAGCGTTGCTTTTTCAAAAAAAGCAGCTTTGTTTCTTTAGGGCAGCAAACAACCGATACGTGTTTCTCGAATGATCATGGAAGAAAAAACATTTCAACGCATCAAAGAACTAACGGAGTTACAAGGAACCAGCGGGTTTGAACACGACGTGCGGGCGTATATGCGTGAAGCGATGACCCCCTTGGTGGACGAGATCCAACAAGACGGCTTAGGCGGCATCTTCGGTTTGCGTCACCACCAAGAAGCAGATGCACCACGAGTGATGGTAGCTGCTCACATGGATGAAGTTGGTTTCTTATTGACGACGATCACCGATCGCGGCTTATTCAAAGTCACTCCTTTAGGCGGATGGAACCCTTATGTGGTTTCTGCTCAACGCTTTACATTGAAAACAGCGAAAGGCGATTATCCATGTGTTTCTTCTTCAGTACCGCCACATTTGTTGCGAGGAAGCAGCGGTCAAAAAAATGTCGAAGTCACAGATATTTTGTTTGATGCTGGGTTTGAATCAAAAGAAGAAGCAGAAAGCTTTGGTGTACGTCCTGGCGATACGATCGTCCCACAAGTGGAAACCATCAAAACAGCCAATGGGAAAAACATCATCTCGAAAGCTTGGGATAACCGTTACGGCTGTGCAGTCGTATTAGAAGCACTTGAAGCCTTGAAAGAGGAAACGTTAGGCCATACGCTGATTGCTGGTGCCAATGTTCAAGAAGAAGTCGGCTTACGAGGTTCTCGTCCGTCTGTGACGAAATTCAAACCCGACTTGTTCTTTGCGGTCGATTGCTCGCCAGCAGATGACACAGTCACCAAAAATGGTACCTTTGGTCATCTAGGGGCAGGGACTTTGATGCGAATCTATGATCCAGGCATGATCATGTTGCCACGGATGAAAGAATTCTTGTTGGATACAGCAGAAAGCAACAACATTCCGTACCAATACTTTGTTTCAAAAGGCGGTACCGATGCTGGTGCGGCACACATGGCAAATGAAGGGATCCCAAGTTCAGTCATCGGTGTTCCTGGACGTTACATCCATACTCACCAAACATTATTCAGTATCGCTGATTATGAAGCGGCACGGGAAATGGTGATTCAAGTCTTGAAAGGTTTGGATCGTTCCACTGTTGATACGATCTTGGCAGGACAATAAGCGAGAATGAACGAAAGCAAAGAGACAGCCATCTGTTGTCTCTTTTTTTCTGCAGGGCTTTGCAAGATCAGCATGTCAGTTGGTAGTCCCTGAAAGAAAGGTGTATACTGAAAGAAAAGAAAGTGGTGAGTATTTGATTATTCCAAAAGATTTAGCAGAGTTAGCAACATATGTGGAGAAAGGCAAAAATGTCTTCTTTTTCACCGCCGATTGGTGTGGCGATTGCCGATACATCAAACCGCAATTGCCTGAGATCGAAGCGGACTTTCCAGAGCTTCAATTTATCGAAGTCGACCGTGATGAATACATGGATGTAGCGGTTGAATGGAACATTTTTGGGATTCCTAGCCTCGTCGTTATCGAAGACGGCAAGGAGCTGGGACGGTTAGTCAACAAGGATCGCAAAACCAAAGAAGAGATCGAAGCCTTTTTAACCAGCGTACAATCAGCATAGGAGGGGAAAAAGATGGAAGCACAAAGATATCAAAACATTTTAGTAGGGATCGACGGTTCAGATCAAGCGATGTCTGCCTTCAAAAAAGCAGTGGAAGTCGCTCGTCGAAATCAAGGGAAGGTCTATGCCGCAACGATCATCGATCAGCAAGTGCCGACCATGATGGGCTATGCACCTTTGGATAGTTCCATCTTGGAACAAGAAAAAGACACGGCGAAAAATCTGATCGACGACTGCAAAGCTTATGCAAAATCAGTAGATTTTGATCTAGTAGAAGGCATCGTCGCTTACGGCTCCATCAAAGACGCTCTTGCCACTCAATTACCAGACCAATACGACATCGATTTGATCATGGTGGGGCAAACTGGGCTGAATGCCGTGGAACGCTTCATGATGGGGAGTGTCGCCAGCTTCGTTATCCGTGAAGCCCGGTGCGACGTGCTGATCGTATCACCTGAAGAAACCAAAGCGTAAGGTCATTTTTGAAAAAATAAGCTTGTCGTTGCCGAGTTCTTTTCCTTAAAGAAGATGGCAGCAAAAGAAGACAAGGGTTAAAAGAAAGTTCCTGAGAACCAGCGATGTTTCACTTGTTAGCAAAGCATTGTCTTTCGCTAATGAGTTGCAGCTGGTTCTTAGGTTTTTTTGTGCTCGTTTTGAGGGAAGATATCTGTCGCTGTTGTCTTGTTTCTTAGGTAATAGTGCCAAACAGAAGTTTTTTAGAACTAGCGTTTATCGGCTTGTTAGCAAAGCAGCGTCTTAGCTAATAAGCTGAAGCTGGTTCTTAGTTTTTTTCTGTATCCGTTTTTTGGAAAATTTATTGTTGTTGCCTTCTTTCGTAGAGCGTAGTTCTACCAGCAAGTTCTTGAGAAGCCGCGAGTTCTGCTCCTTCGCCAATTCTCAACCTAAGCCAGCCAGCAGAAGTTGGTTCTCAGGCGTTTTTTGTCTTTGAAAATAAGTAGAATTTCAAGGAAAACAAAGAAATTCCATGACGGATGCCGAAAAATTTGTTAAGATTATGGGCGGAATGTGTAAGTACCTAAGGAGGAAAAAACGTGATTTTTGCTTATAACAAAGAATATGTCAGTGATACACTGCTTGCCATCACAGCAGATGATAAAGGATTAGAACAAACCGTCGAACGCAAAGGCAATGTTGCCCAAATCAAAAATGAAGAAGGCACGATCGTCGGCTGGAACTTTTTTGCGATCTCAGAAGTGATGACGATCGAAGGCCGTGGCCAAGTGACGTTGACGAAAGAACAAATCCAACAATTGAACACCATGATCAAAGAAGCAGGATTCAGCGAAGAACTGCCAGAAGATACAGAACCAAAAATCGTCGTTGGCTATGTGAAATCTTGTGTGGAACATCCAGACAGCGACCATCTGTCTATCACGGAAACAGAAGTTGGAGATGGGGAAGTCTTGCAAATCGTCTGTGGTGCTGCCAATATCCGTAAAGGCTTGAAAGTCGTTGTCGCAAAGCCTGGGGCAATGATGCCAGATGGCTTGATGATTTGGCCGGGGACGCTTCGTGGCGTAGAAAGCTTTGGAATGATCTGCTCTGCTAAAGAACTGCATTTAGAAGGTGCACCAATGAAAAAAGGCATCCTTGAGCTGCCTCAAGATGCCGTTGTAGGTGAAGCTTTTCCAGTCGGTAAAGCCTAAAAAAATGAACTGCCGCTTCCTGTTTTTGCGGCAGTTCATTTTTTGATTGTTTCGATTGGTTTTGATGATTAGTTGCTGCTGTCTGTTGATTGTTCGTTGATCGACGTATCAACGGAAAGTTTTACTTCTGCCGTTTTTTCTTCATCGCCACGATAGAAGGTTACAGTGATCGTGTCACCGACTTTGTGTTTGTACAACGCAGATTGCAGATCCGTTGTTGTGCTGACTTCTGTATCATCGATCTTCGTGATAACGTCATATTGTTGCAATCCTGCTTGTTCTGCTGGTGTTGCATTGTTGACTGAGTAAATCACAACGCCAGAAGTTACGGATGAAGGAACTTTCAAGATTTGTTCTTGTTGTTGTGATGTGATGGAACCTAAATCGATCGTTTGGATCCCTAGTGCAGGGCGAACCACTTTGCCGTCTGCTTCTAGTTGATTGATGATTTCAACGACATCGTTACTTGGGATCGCAAAGCCCATCCCTTCGACACTAACACCTGAAGCAGAGCCCGAGGTGCTGGCGATTTTACTTGAGTTGATCCCAATCACTTGGCCATCAACGTTGATCAGTGGACCACCAGAGTTCCCTGGGTTAATCGCAGCATCCGTTTGGATCGCATTGATGCTGATCGTACCACCAGATTCGTTTTGGCTTGTTACTTGACGATTCAAGGAAGAAACGATCCCTTGTGTCACAGAGTTTGCGTAGTCAGAGCCTAGAGGAGAACCGATCGCGATGGCTGGTTCGCCGACTTTCAAGGCACTTGAATCACCAAATGTTGCGGCAGTCTTCACATGCTCTGAAGAGATTTTCAATACAGCTAAGTCTGTGTAAGCGTCAGTACCGACCAATTCAGCTTTGACTTTCGTACCGTCTGCTAAAACAACTTCTAAACCGTCTTGACCTTCTACGACGTGGTTGTTGGTTACAACATAGGCATCGTCGCCATCGATTTTGTAGATGACCCCACTCCCTTCAGAAGAAGCTTCTAAAGCACTGTCGTCATCGCTTTGGCTATCGCCTTCACTTTGTCCGCCTTGCTGACCAAAGAGGCTGTTCCAATCGTTGCTTTGACTTTGTTGTAGATTAATGATGGAAACGACAGAATCTTGTACTTTTTCAACTGCCTCAGTGACATCGCTAGTCACATCAAGTTTTACATTGGATACTTGGGTTTGTCCGTTAGAATCTTGGACCCCGCTGTTGGTCGTGGTTTCTGGTGTTGAAGTCAAAGAGGAACCCATTGCCAGATACAGACCGCCGAAGGTCAATAAACCGCCGACCATACCGCCTAAAATCCCAATACCTAATCGTTTTAATAAACCAGGAGAAGTTTTCTTGCCTGGTGTGACATATTTTCTTGCCATTACTATTTCCCCCTTAATGAATAATTCGTTATAATCAGTATATTCCTTCTATCTGAGATTAGTCTACTAAGAGATTTTGAAAAAAATATGAAGAAGTTGCGTAAGAATCTGTTTCAAACGATGAAATTTTCTTCGCAAAACCCGTTCATTTTTGAATAAAAATAGCAGGCAAAACTGGGGAGAAGCGAAGGTCTGTTTATCCACAGTGTGTGGACAAACTTGAAAGCTTTGGTTGGGTGGATGAAGAAACCCTTGAAGTGTCGCTGTTTTATAGATAAGATAGAAGGATTTCAAAGAAAGTCAAAGTGTGTAAAAGGTTGTGGATAGCATTGTCCACATTTTCATAAAATAAGGGGATAACGAGGAGGAACCTATGAAAATCAAAATCGTCACAGTAGGAAAATTAAAAGAAAAGTACCTCGTTCAAGGAATCAACGAGTACGCCAAACGATTGGGGGCATACGCAAAGCTTGAGTTTGTCGAAGTACCGGATGAAAAAGCACCAGAAACCTTGAGTGAAGCCCAAATACTGCAGATCAAAGAAAAAGAAGGGCAGCGCATTTTAGCCAAAATCAAAGACACCGAATATGTCTTTGTCTTAGCGATCGAAGGCACCAACCCTACCAGCGAAGCCTTCGCCAAACAAATCGATCAACTCGGTATCCAAGGAAAAAGCCAACTGACCTTCGTCATCGGCGGCTCCCTAGGCTTAAGCCAAGAAGTCATGACCCGCAGTGATGCCAAAATCTCCTTTGGCAAAATGACCTATCCGCACCAACTCATGAAACTGATCTTATTGGAGCAAATCTATCGTGCGTATCGAATCAATACGGGGGCGCCGTATCATAAGTAAATACCTAAAGCAATATAATAGAAAAAAACTATCCACCGATAGTATCGGTAAAAAGGAGCAACAACCATGCGAAATATCAAATTAACGATTGAATATGACGGCAAGCGCTACTTAGGGTGGCAACGACTAGGAGATTCTGAAAAAACGATCCAAGAAAAAGTTGAAGGGGTCATCAAATTATTGACGGGAGAAGAAATTGAGATTGTGGGTTCTGGTAGAACCGATGCGGGCACGCATGCTCGAGGACAAGTGGCGAATTTCAAGACGACCCATCAAATGAGTTTGCCAGAGATGCAGCAGTTCTTTAACCGCTATTTGCCGCAAGACATCGTCGTCAACAAGATTGAAGAAGTGCCTGAGCGCTTCCATGCACGCTATCACGCCAAAGGCAAGCAATACAGCTATTATGTTTGGAACAACGCGATCCCATCGGTCTTTGCTCGCAATACTAGTTTTCATTGCCCGCAGCCCCTTGATTTGGAAAAAATGCAGCAAGCGGCTGAGAAGTTGATCGGCACCCATGATTTTATCGGCTTTTCTGCATTGAAAAAATCAAAAAAATCAACGGTGCGCACGATCGATGAAATCACCATCACACCAGAAGGCGACCTATTGCGGTTTACCTTCAAAGGCAACGGCTTTTTGCATAAAATGGTCCGAATCTTGACAGGCACACTGATTGCCATTGGCGATGGCACACTGCCACCAGAAGTGATCGATCAAGTGTTAGCCGATAAAGTACGACAAGCAGCTGGTGAAACAGTGCCTTCTCATGGCTTATTTCTAGATGAGGTGTATTATTAAAAGAAACAGGGTAATGGCTATTTAAGGAAAGGAGATCATCTATTGATCACATTAAAATCCCCACGAGAGATCGAACAAATGAAAACTTCTGGTCGTATCTTGGCAAGTATTCACGAACAGCTACGGGAAAAAATCGTTCCCGGTATCACTACGAACCAAATCAACGCCTTTGTCCATCAACAGATAGAAGCTGCAGGGGCAACAGCCGCGCAAATCGGGTTTGAAGGCTATGAATTTGCGACGTGTATCAGTGTCAATGAAGAGATTTGTCATGGTTTCCCTTCAGAATATGTTTTAAAATCAGGCGATGTCGTCAAAGTCGATTTTTGTGTCGATTACAAAGGGGCAATCTCTGACAGCTGTTGGACGTATGCGGTAGGAGAGATTTCGCCAGAACATCGAGCGCTGATGGAAGTCACGAAAGAAGCCTTGATGAGAGGCATCGAGCAAGCACAGGTCGGTAACCGAGTTGGCGATATTGGTTATGCGATCCAAAGCTTCGCTGAAGAAAAAGGGTATGGTGTCGTGCGGGACTTTATTGCTCACGGCATTGGCCCAACCATTCATGAAGAACCATTCTTTCCTCATTTCGGGTTACCTGGCAAAGGAATTCGGTTGAAAGAAGGCATGACGATCACTATCGAACCGATGATCACGACCGGCACTTGGCGCATGAAGATGGACCCGAACGGCTGGACAGCACGCACGATCGACGGCAGTTATTGTGCCCAATATGAACATTCGATCGCCATCACCAAAGAAGGTCCAGTCATCATGACCTTGCAAAAGGAAGAAACGTCATCATCACTTAATGTCTTTGAAAAATAACTGTGTGTAATTTCCGTAACATGAATACTTTCTACTCCCCCTGTGTAGGGTGTAGTGTATATGATTTATCTATCGTTGGTTGTCGCACCAATTATTGTTGGTATAGTCATCGAACTATTTTCTCACTGGTTGGATGAGAAAGACAAAGACGACAACTAAGCAAGTTGCTATCCAACTCACATGCTAGCAGTCGCAACTAGCATAAACAAGGCGCTCCCTTTCGTCGCGGTTAGGGAGCGCCTTTGTGCTGCAGTGCTATAAACTTTCTATCGTTTCGCAAGTTTATTATATCACAGGGAAAATAAAAAACTACCCGTGATATCCACTCGAATAAATAAAGAAAACCTAATAAATTTGAAATTTAATTACCTCTACTTCTATTTTCCGAAATATGGATGGTAATCCCCACTTGAGGTATTACCGTGAAAAAAATAGTCTATAGTGGGAGTTATTGTTTTCTCATTTTTTTTAATTAGAGAAAAATTTAAATTAGGTGTACATGTAAGTGATAAATTCGGATAAAGTAAACGACCCAGAATTTTCTGATAAAGCCATGGGTGACGGTTTTGCAGGTATTCCAATTGAAGAAATTATTGGCTTCCTGATTAGTGGGAAAGTTAACTATTTTTTCGAACTAGCTATGCTATCGAATATAGAACACATGAGGGAATAAGTAGGGGAGGGACAGCAATCCCTGTTGTTTACTACTTACTTGCATCTAAATATTGTTAATACCTAAAGAGCGTATCAACGTGGTTATAATCAAATCGTTTATGTCAGTCATTGTCCTGCAATTTGACATTTCGGCATACTACAAATTTTTATTAGCACAGCAGAGTCCACTTTTGAGAACGATTCTTTTTAATGGAATTTAGGTGAATCGACCAAAAAGGATAATTATGTATATACTCCGTCGTGATATATGTTATACTATGTATATACAGAAAGAGGTGTTGCTCATGGAAATGTTACCTATAAAAAAATGGGGCAATAGTAACGGTCTTAGATTGCCAAAGTACATTATGGAGTATCTTGGCATTCATACTGATGACAAAGTGAAGATAATACAAGAAGAAGTAAACGGACATAAACGGCTAATCATCGAAGCAGCAAATTTAGAAAACGAGTTAACGATTGAAGAGTTATTTGAAAATTACACTGCTGAGAGAAATCATGTGGAAATTCAACATTTAGGTGAAGCAGTAGGGAATGAAAAATGGTAAGAAAACCTAGACAAGGGGATATTTTGTTATTGGATACAGCTCCTCGTTCTGGACATGAACAAACGGGAAAAAGACCCTATATTGTTTTAAGTCATGACATGATTGCAGATTATAGTAACGTTGCCACCGTTGCTCCGATTTCTAGTACAAGTAGAAACTATCCGTTATATGTAAGTATTGATCCAGACTATGGAATGAAGACAACAGGAAAAGTATTGTTGGATCAATTAACGACAATTGATTATGAAGCCAGAGCGTGTGTTTTTTTGGAAAAAGCGCATGAGCACTTGGTTGATGAGTTATTGATGAAAGTTAGAACAGTATTTCAAAAAGTAAGTAAATAAAAACAGCATGCTCATCTAATCGATGTTGACCATGCTGTTTTCTTTTATTCTATAAACGCTTTGTCTCGTAACATTATACACCGTACAATCTTTGAGATACTAGCTCTATTCCCGTGATCCTGAACGATGCTTTTATAAACAAGGCAACGGGGGGCGCTTTTGTGTTTGCACTAGCAGTCTTAATACTTTATGCTTGGCGATGGTTGAATTCGGCACGCTACTGCTGGGCATCATTGCAAAAATTTCGACAATTGAGTCTTCGATAAATTTATCAAGGAATCTAATGGCTGTAGGACTAGCCCACAGCGGCTAACATCAAACATCCCCATGATTGAGTTTGTCAGCCACAAAGGTTTCTACACTATACCTGCCCCACTTTGAGAGACTCTCTATAAATAAAGGGAAGGTTACAACTGTAAAATGACTGACCAAGAGATAACAAGCTTGACCTGAAACTTTATGAAAGACCTCAATTTCTTTGTATTGATTCACGAAGGCTTCAAAAGCTGTATAGCGATTTGAATCCATAAAAAACCGGATGTATTGCGTACTTGGGTAGTTTACTACAATACTAAATCGTTGAATGATTCCCTCATCTTGCAATTTCAAGATCCGATTGCCCACGGCTTGTCCCGTCAGGTGGACCATTTCGCCGATTTCTTTGTTCGATAATTTGCTGTTGTGTTTCAGGATAGCTAGGATTTGTTCATCGATGATGTCCATAAGGGTTCCTCCTTTCATAATGAAA
Organism: Candidatus Enterococcus avicola; assembly: GCF_047470845.1. Lineage (NCBI taxonomy): Bacteria > Bacillati > Bacillota > Bacilli > Lactobacillales > Enterococcaceae > Enterococcus > Candidatus Enterococcus avicola. The sequence goes on from NZ_JBLGTY010000005.1 coordinate 30,966, forward strand.
GTAAATTGACTTTATCTTTTTCAAGAGACGCTTTGTTGTAGGGTCATATGTATTTATACTGGATTATAACAAATAAGAAAAGAAATGGTGATTCTATGAAAAAAGCTTTAGTAATTATTGATGTCCAAAATGACTATTTTAAAGAAGGAAGAATGGCCCTTCATTCCCCTGAACAGGCGCTTGCAAACATAAATAAACTAGAAGCGTCTTTTATCGAAAAGCAACTCCCGATCATCTATATCCAACACATCAACGATCAAGAAGCAGCTGATTTTTTTGAACGAGGGACCAAAGGTGTGCTGCTGCATGAACAGTTAAAAACAACGCATTCTTCTATTATTATCGAAAAGCACTTTCCTAACTCCTTCATTGAAACAAATTTAAAAGAGACGTTAGACTCTTTAGGTGTTCAACAAGTTATCATCACTGGGATGATGACGCATATGTGCATCGATTCAACCACAAGAGCTAGTAAAGAACTCGGTTATCAGCCCATACTGATTTCTGATGCCACGGCAACGAAAGCATTAACATTTGAAGCACACGAAATTCCTGCGGAAGCTGTTCAACGAGCGTTTTTATCGGCGTTGGAAACCTTCTCTACGGTGATGAAAACCGCTGACTATTTAAACGGATTGTAGAAAAATTGCGTATTTACTAACAAAGGCAAAGGTTCATTTGCATTGAGTGGTTCTTGATCACTCTTTGAAATTGGCGATCCTATCTCATTCCGCTTCAATGTTTCTAAAAAAAATGAATGCCCAGTTGCGTACCCACCAATGATACTGAGCTGGTTCCTCAAAGGATGCATGCGAACCAATTACGCACCAACCCATACAAAAGCCAAAAACGTTCGAGGATTTCTCTCGAACGTTTTTTTGGGCATCAAATTGGGCGAATCGGCGAAACTATGGTACAGTGCAACCAAACAAGGAGCGAGAGCCGCTCCTTCATGAGGCAAAGGGGCAATGGTGATGAAGCAAACAACGATGGCGTGGCTGTCAGAAATCTATAATTTGATCTTGCATCCTGGCACGAGACAGTGGGAACGAGAACAACTGGTGCAAGCAAAAAATACACTGGAAACCCAGCTGGCGACCAAACAAAAAGCAGGCAAACACGAAAAAGAATCGTCAAATAGCCTTGAAGACCAACAGATCAAGCGGGTTTTGGAAAAACTAGAAGCGTCGTTGCGTCCTTTGGCACTGAGAAACAATCTGACCCCGAATGTCGCAGAGTTCTATCAAACAATCAGCCAGTCAGCACCGAAAAAGGCAATGAATGAAGATACAGGCAAAGTCCAACCAGCAGAAGTTTCCGTGGAGCCGAACGAAACAGGTGAAAAAGCACAAGAAGTGGCTATTTTTGCTGGCGGCTGCTTTTGGTGTATGGTAGAGCCTTTTGAAGACCAGCCGGGCATTCTTTCCGTCTTGTCGGGGTATACCGGGGGAACAGTCCCGAATCCGACGTATGATCAAGTACTAAGCGGAACAACAGGGCATGTCGAAGCGGTAGAGATCATTTTTGATCCCAAAATCATCACCTATCAGGACTTGTTGCAGTTGTACTGGCAAGTGACTGACCCGACAGATGCTTTCGGACAATTTCAAGATCGCGGCAATTTTTATCGCCCAATCATTTTCTATACGACTGCTGAACAGGAAGTGCTTGCGCAAGAAGCCAAAAAGGAGCTAGCCCAATCTGGTTATTATCAGCAACCCATCGTGACCGAGATCCGCAAGGCCACGCAGTTTTGGCCAGCGGAAAACTACCATCAAGCATTTTACAAGAAGCAGCCAAAGCGCTACCAGCGGATCAAGCGAGCGCGCAAACAACTGATGCTTTTTTATCGGCTGAAACGCTGGACAAACCGAGGAAAAAAACGATCATAAACAGAAGATCACTAAAAAAAGCGAGGCTCCGAGAAAAGGGCAAAAGGATCAAATGAAGGCTCTTTTCTTCACAAGCCGCGTTTTTTTCTGCACTTTTAGCCAATTGGATAAAAAACGTAGATTTATTTTAGAATAATGTCCAAAGAAAGCGTTAACAATAAGAATTATAATAGAGAAAGAAAAAGTGGCGAAAAAGGTCGAAAAAGCAGGTGTCTTTTGCTTTATTCCTTTCTTCGAGGAAAGAAGGTGGGAAACACCAGAGAAAAATCAGCGGAAAAATCAATCGGCAACACCCCATAGCAACACAACATTTATTATATGAAGGTTCATATAAGTTAGGAGAAATGTGATGAAAAAAAAAGGAACGTTCGTCTCACTGTTTATGGCTCTCATTCTTTTTATCTTTTCAGAAAGAACAGTGTTTGCGGCAGAAGCGATCAATGAGATCGTCGCACCAACAGGAGTCAAAGCATTTCTAGTACTGATTCCATTAGTGTTAGTGCTGGTTTTGCTCTTTAAAAAAGTAGATATGATCATTGCTGGCTTGATTGCTGGGATCTTGGCGATGATTATTGGCGGGATCAGTTTAGCTGAAGCCAATTCGCAACTGTTGGAAGCTATTCCGACGATGTTGAGTATTACGGTGCCAATCATCAATTCCGCTGTAGCGATGGCGGTCTTCAAAGCGGGCAGTTATACGGCGGCCTTAACCTTAGCCAAAAGAGGGACCAAAGGAAAAGTGGAATATGTGGCTGGTTTTATTGTCATCTTATTGGCAGCAGCGACTTATATGTCTGGGATCGGCGGCGGGAGTGCGATGGTGATCGCACCGTTAGCATTTGCGGCAGTTGGGGTGGTACCCGAATTGATCGCAGCGATGTCGTTAGCGGCAGCGGTCTCCTTTACGACGTCTCCTGCCTCTTTGGAATCTAGTATCGTGTCTGAACTAGGCGGTTTTAGTGTCGCTTCTTATGTCGATCAAATGCGCCCATTTTGGTTGCTATTCGTTGGTTTGGCGATTTTATTGGCATTCTTCGGAACCAAGCGTCGTCATTTGGGCTTCAAAGAATCTGCCAACCAAGAGTATGAAAACAAAAGCAATGGTGAATTGTTCAAAACGACACTGCCTGCGATCTTCTTGCTTTTTGCGGTCATCTTTGGTCCGTTGATCAATGACCTGATCGGCTTTGTCCTCTTTACACCGCTAGTTTATATGGTGGTCACGTTGGCGTTGATTTTTGTTTGTACCGACTTTTCGATGAATCAATCGGTGGAAGCGATGGTGGACGGATCCACGTATATTTTGACCCGCTTGTTCCAAGTGGGGATCTTTTTAGCCTTCATCAACGTAATCGCTGAAACGGGGACGTTTGCTGTAATTGCCGGTGCGGCACAAAATGCCCCCGCAGCGATCGTCGTTCCCGTGGCGATCTTGACGGGTGTCTTGATTGGGATTCCCGCAGGTGCCTATGTCGGCTCCGTTTTAACACTCGTGCTACCAGTTGCCGTTTCATTAGGCTTCCCAGTCTTAGCTCTTGGCTTTGTAACGATGGGGGTTGGCCTCGGCAGTCAAATGAGTTTCGTCAACATTACGATGCAAGCTTTATCTTCTGGTTTCCAAATTCCGATTCTGGATGTAGTCAAAGGAAACGTGAAGTGGTTGAGTTTAGCAGCCGTATTATTATTAGTCATCGGCTTAGTGTTTGGCTGATGGATAGGAGGAAAACATGGATTTATTGATCAAGCAAGCACGTCTTGAAGACGATGCAGAATTAGTAGACATTGCAATTTCAGAAGGAAAAATCACCGCAGTTGCACCCAACATTGAAGAATCAGCAGCAACAACGATTGAGGCGAAAGGCAAAGTGGTGATCCCTGGATTGATCGAAAGCCATATCCACTTAGACAAAGCCTTGATCGCCGATCGTGAGCCCAATAATTCAGGTACGTTGCAAGAAGCGATCCAAGTTACGGCAAAGCTGAAACCGACCTTTACCGAAGAAGACATTTATGATCGGGCGAAACGCGCATTAGAAATGCTGATCGTACATGGCACGACTGCTGTGCGCACCCATGCCGAATTTGATCCAGCACAAGGCTTCACTGGATTTGACACCATCATGCGCTTAAAAGAAGAATACCGCGACTTGATCGATATTCAGGTCGTTGCCTTTCCGCAAGAAGGGATTTTTAAAGCCCCAGGGACGGATAAAATGATGATCGAAGCGATGGAAAAAGGCGCCGATGTCGTTGGCGGCATTCCTTACAATGATGCGCCAGCCAATGAACACATCGACTTGATCTTTGAGATCGCCAAACGATTTGACAAAGACATTGACTTGCATCAAGATTTTGCTGACGAAGCAGACGATACATCGATCGTCTACCTGTGTGAAAAAACCATCGCAGAAGGCTACCAAGGCCGGGTATCAGTAGGACATTTGACTGCGCTGCACGCCATGGAACCGGATCAGCTGGCAGAAGTCATCGATTTGATGGTCAAAGCCCAAATCAATGTGATGCCGTTGCCTGCGACCGACTTGCACTTAGGTGCTAGAAACGATGCCTACAACGTTCGCCGTGCCGTGACGCCGATTCGCAAATTACGTGATGCTGGTGTGAATATCTGCTTAGGCAGCAACAATATCCGAAACGCCTTTACGCCCTATGGCAATGGGGATTTGATCCAAATCGCTATGTTGGCTGTACCAGTGGCACACTTAGGCGGCGCCGATGACTTGCCGACGGTCTTGCCAATGATTACGACCAATACCGCCAAAGCATTAAATATCAAAGACTATGGAATCGCTGTTGGCAACCGCGCAGATTTGATTCTTTTAGATACTCAGAGAAAAGCCGATGTGCTGATCGATATACCTGAACGTTTGATGGTCATCAAAAATGGCCGCATCACTGTGGAAGTCAAAAAAGAGGTGACGATCCACCGCTAAGCGATTTTTCGCCCCTATGGTGGTTGTCACAAAAAAAGTGAATCACTGAAAGAACACGTCCGTCAAAGGCAGTCTGACTGCTTTTGACGGTTGTTTTTTTGTATAGGAGCAACGAGGTCGAAGGGTATGCGCTTTGATTTTCTGAAACCGACAGTGGGACGTTTTCGCTTCAATGAACCTTCCTGATCTAGAAATAGGGAATGCCGCCCATGCAAGGATTTCCTTGACTGATGAATATCCTGATTTTTGCTCTGCGGAGCTGTCCCTTATACTTAAAGAGACAATCGTGGATTATGACTTATTTTCAGCAATTATAAATAAGGAAGCGCTGGTTTTTTCTTTTAAAACCAAATGTTCGAAGCGACGCCAATGCGTAGTTTCTTTGACGCTTTACCTAAGAAACACACTGTTTTGCTGCTTTATGCGCTTCGTTGGTGTGTTGTCTTGTTAGTTTGAACGAATCTCTGACGCACCAGCTAAACACAACAAACAGAATCAAAGGCGTAAGCCATTAAACCATAGAAAATGAAAGAAAGGAGGGGAGCAGCGTAATGAAAAAGAAGCCGCTAAAATTGCTGCTCCTGGTGATCGGGCTAGTGAGTATTCCGTTGCGTTTTCCCTTCTTGCGAGATGCTTTTATTGCGCCCTTGTATGCGCTGCAAGCAGAAGACGAGCACTCATTAACGGAAGAAATGGCTGATTTGAAAGACGCTGATTTTCAATTTTTAACAAGCGGTAAGCAAGGCTATTTAGGGGAGGAAATCCCTATCGAAATCGTGGCGCAGCAGCCAGTAACTGAAGCGGCTGTGGTTTTGCCCCCAGAAGCAGCGATCGAGCCCTCCTTGTTTCCCGAAGGAAGGACGGTTGAACAGGTGGAAGCTGACCAGTGGCGTCTGCTTAGCGAACCCCCTCAAAGCAATTGGCTCTTGCCGTTAACTTTTGCAGAAGGAAGCCACGAAGTCATGGTAGGAGAAGAACGGCTGGCACTAGAGAGCCAAGGTTCACCAGAGGAAAGTGGGGAAGAAACCGAAGAAAGCAAGGGAGAGGGAGTAGAACGCGAGAATGAAGAGCAAAAAGGAAACGCGCATCAAACAGAGCCAGGAGGAGCATTTCCCTATGATGCCGATGATCCAGGCAATCTCTACCTGTTAGAAGTCACGGAGGAGTCAAGCCGAGAGGTCACTAATTGGCAAGAGCTTCTCTTAGCTATCCAAACCCGAACGGTTAATTATATCGCTTTGACCGAGAGCTTTGACTCTCCTGATCGCCCTGCAGAAGGATTGAGTAACGTTGAAATGATTGATTGGTTTGGGGATCAAAACCCCAATGGAGAAGCTTCTTACCTTTATCTCAATTCAGCCGAGATTTCGCGCCCTTTAATTATCGACGGACGAGGACATACAATCGATTTTCGGTCAGTATCGGTTGGTTTTAATGACATGACAGTCAATCCAGATACCCCTTGGGACATTACCCTCCAGAATATTGAGCTGTATAGTGGAAATGACTTTGGACCTATACAATATAACGACTTAGAAACGGACAATCAGGCGGCGGCAACGATACGGTACCATAATGTCAATCATGTCGGCAATCAATTGTTTCATGGGTTTCAATCGACAGCTATTTTATCAGGAAGTGTTTCTTCTATTCAAAAGGATTCTTATGATGCAGCTCTTGGGCGTGGTGAATGGCTCATTAATGCTACCGATCAAGCGAATTTTGAAGTCGGTTATTTGGACGTTCTTGAGGGGGCTAAAGTTCACCTTTCAACAATCGATTCAGGAAATATTTGGTTTCCTCATAGTTCAAATCCAACATTTACGATTGGAGACGATGCGGAGGTTACGATCATTGCAAATGGTACAGGACAAGGTGAAGCGTGGGGAGCAAATATATTCTTTAGATATAGTCCTATCTTAACCGTAGGTAAAGGTGCGGCCCTTGATTTGGCACCTAAAAGCAATTCTCCTGCTATTTCAACTAGTGGTTTGCTGCCAGCTCAGACTACTCAGATCAATCTATTGGAGGAAAGCACATTAAAAATCTTCAATTCTGGACGTATTAGTAATAGTAACAATGATTGGACCAATATTATTTCTATGCCACCTGGTCCTGGCAGTAGTATTCATCTCAGAAAAGGGAGTACGCTTGCTATCGAAGCAGTCAATCAACTTCATTCTGCTAGCCATATTATTTATTTTCCTGTATCTGGACATATTACTATTGATGAAGATGCTACCTTTGATATTCGTTCCGATAGCAGGACACTGGCGCATAGTTTGATCTCATTCGGGCACTTTAATTCAACTATCACTATTAATGATGCTGCAAGAGTGAATTTAGAGAAAATTGGTCCTGATACAGGGAATTCTTCCTTGATCCGTAATGCAGCAATAACTGTAAATAATCAGTCGATTAAGCGGTGGAATCTTAGAACCCGAATAGAAGAACCTGATTTTGAATGGGATAATATTGTGCCGTTGTTTGCTCGTGTTAATGAAGCAGGAGTACCGAATAGAGGCGATATCTCGGTTAGCGTATTAGATCCCACTATAGAAGCAGAGGCCTTAGATAGATTTTCGGCAAGAGTGCAACGGCTCTTATTAGAAAAGATTTCTCCTATCGAAGTAACGCTGGATCCTCTATCTAATAATCGCTCTCAACGAAATTCCTATACGATCACAGGAGAAACTGATCCTGGTGCTTACGTACGTTTTAGCAGAGACTTCAGCATGCCAGAACCAGTGATCGGCCCCATTGAAACGGGAGGCGGCGATACAGAATGGTTCCATGTCAATGCCAGAGTAGATGGCACGTTTGAATTTGATCTCTCCCAATTTGACGACTTTGACTATTTCCGTGGGCAAGAAGTTGTAACGGCAAAGGTATTTTTAAATGGACGACGCGATGAGACCTCCATTATCGTTGAAGGCATCAATCCTCGAGACCCTCTGAATCCTGATGTAGATGTTGATCCAGAAAATCGCCCGACGCTTCCTGAAAACCAAGGGTTGATCGGTATCGACTTTATCTCGCAATTTGATTTCGGGCACGTGCCGATTCGTTCGAGTCAAGCCTATTATCCAGCACTGCCGCAAAAACTGCGGAATGCAGAGGATGATTTGGCTGGTGGAGAACGCCCAAATTACGTTCAAATCTCGGATCGGCGTGAGGAGCCCACCGGCTGGACACTGAGCGCGCGGATGGATGAAGCGGGGTTTGTCAGTGAGGAAGGCCATCAGCTGCGGGGAGTCCAGCTCCTACTCAATAATATTCGTATGGCAACGACAGGTTCGAATACCTCCCGTGCGCCCACCTACTGGGAAAGCCGTGAATTAAATACGGGCAGACAAATCTTGGCAAAAGCAGATGAGGGACAAGGCAGCGGAACATGGGTCCAACGCTTTGGGGATCGAGAAACAATGGATCAAAGCGTGATGCTGGAAGTTCCTGTCAACGCTGCGCCGCAAGCAACAAGCTATACGGGCATCATTCATTGGGAATTAAGCTTTGTCCCAGAGCTGGACTGAGTATTCTAAATAAGGAAACCTTATATTGACTTCAAGTATTGAGCAGGCTGTGCGTTCTAGTTGCTTTGCAGGCATACTTGATTGCTGTACAAGCCAAACGCAATTAATAGAATCAAAGGCATAAGCCATGAATCCATAGAAAATGGAAGAAAGGAGGAGATCAACAAAATGAAAAAGAAGCCGCTAAAATTGCTGCTCCTAGTGATTGGGCTAGTGAGTATTCCGTTGAGTTTTCCCTTCTTACGAGATACTTTTATTGCGCCATTGTATGCGCTGCAGGAGCAAGAACGAGAAGAGGATGAGCTTTCTTCATCGGAAGAAATGGCTGATTTAAAAAATGTTGATTTTCAATTTTTAACAAGCAACAAGCAAGGCTATTTAGGGGAGGAAATCCCCATCGAAATCGTGGCACATCAGCCAGTAACCGAAGTGGCGGTGGTTCTGCCGCCAGAGGCAGTGATCGAGCCCTCCTTGTTTCCCGAAGGAATGACGATTGAACAGATGGAAGCCGACCAGTGACAGCTGCTTAGCGAAACACCTCAGAGCAATTGGCTTTTGCCGATAATCTTTGAAGAAGAAGGAACTTACGAAGTACTGGTAGGAGAAGAACGGTTGGCAGTAGAAATCCAAGGTTCACCAGCAGAAGGTGAGGAAAGTCAGGAAGAAGCGCAAGAAAGCGATCGAGAGGAAGCAGAACCCGAGAACGAAGAGCAGAAAGATACAACCGATCCTGACCAAACAGAGCCAAAAGAGGGAGCACTTCCCAATGATGACGATGATTCGGAGAATCCTAAGCGATATGTCGCTAATTGGCAAGAGTTTATCTTAGCAATCCAAACCCGAACGGTTAAGTATATAACTTTGACCGAGAACTTTGACTCTCCTGATCGCCCTGCAGAAGGATTGAGTAACGTTACAATGACTGACTGGTTTGGAAATCAAAATCCCTCTGGAATAGCTACCTACCTCTATCTCAATTCACCAAGGATTTCTCGAACATTAATCATCGAAGGACAAGGACACACAATCGATTTTCGGTCAGTGTCGGTTTGTTTTAATAATATTACAGCACATCCAGAGACGCCTTGGGACATTACCCTCCAGAATATTGAGATGTATAGTGGAAATTACTATGGACCTATACAATATAACGACTTACAAGCTGATAATCAAAGAGCAGCGACGATACGGTACCATAATGTCAATCATGTCGGCAATCAAGTATTCCATGGGTATCAATCGACAGCTGTTTTATCGGGGAATGTTTCTTCTGTACAAAGGAATCCTTATGATGCAGGATTAGGACGTGGTAATTGGAATATTAATGCGACCAACCAAGCGAATTTTGAAGTCGGTTATTTGGAAGTTTTAGAGGGGGCTAAAGTTCACCTTTCGACAATCAATGCAGGAAATGTTTGGTTTCGCTATAGTCCCAATCCAACGTTTACGATTGGAGACGATGCGGAGGTTACAATCATTGCAAATGGTACAGGACAAGGTGAAGCATGGGGGGCAAATATATTCTTTAGATATAGTCCTGTCTTAACCGTAGGTAAAGGTGCGACCCTTGATTTGACGCCTAAAAGCAATTTTCCTGCTATTTCAACTAATGGTTGGGTTCCGGCTCAGACTACTCATATCAATCTACTAGAGGAAAGCACATTAAAAATTTCCAATTCTGGACGTAATACTGCTGCTAACAATGATACGACCAATATCATTTCTATGCCACCTGGTCATGGTAGTAGTATTAATCTCAGAAAAGGGAGTACGCTTGATATCGAAGCAGTCAACCAAAATAATTCTGCTAGCCATGCTATTTTTTTTCACGCATCTGGACAAATTAATATTGATGAAGATGCTGCCCTAGATATTAAGTCAGACAGTCTCTCAGCAAGTCAAAGCTTAATTATGTTTTCGACCAATAATAATACGAATAACTCAACGATCAATATAGATGATGCTGCAAGGGTAAATTTACAAAAGACTAGATCAATCACCTCAAGTACGGCACACGTGATTCGAAATGCAATACTAAATGTAAGTAATCAGTCGATTAAGCAATGGATCCCTGGAAATACAAACGAGAATCCTAATTTTGATTGGGAGAATATCTTGAGGTTGAACGCGAATATTAACGGAGCAGGAATACCGGCTAATACGGTTAGCGCATTAGATCCCAATATAGCAGAACATGCTAGAGCGAACTTTACGCCAAGAGCGCAACGTCTCTTGTTTGAGAATATTCCTCCTGTCGAGATCGTGCTTGATCCTCTGACCAATGATCGCTCTCAACGCAATTCCTATACGATCACGGGAGAAACCAGTCCCGGCGCTTACGTTCGTTTCAGTAGGGATCTGAGTTTACCAGAACCAACCTTAGATACTGTTGTAAATGCTGAGGGCGAAACGGAATGGTTCCATGTCATTGCCGAAGAAGATGGCTCCTTTGAATTTGATCTCTCCCAATTTGATGACTTTGATTATTTCCGCGGGCAAGAAGTTGTAACGGCAACGGCATTTTTAAATGGACGACGCGATGAGACCTCCGTCATCGTAGACGGTGTCGATCCTCGAGATCCTCTGAATCCTGATGTAGATGTTGATCCAGATAATCGTCCGACGCTTCCTGAAAACCAAGGGTTGATCAGTATCGACTTTATCTCGCAATTTGATTTCGGACACGTGCCGATTCGTTCGAGTCAAGCCTATTATCCAGCACTGCCACAAAAACTGCGGAATGCAGAGGATGATCCTGCTGGTGGAGAACGTCCAAATTATGTTCAAATCTCGGATCGGCGTGAGGAGTCCACCGGCTGGACACTGAGCGCACGGCTAGATGAAGCAGGGTTTGTCAGTGAGGAAGGCCATCAGCTGCGGGGAGTACAACTCTTACTCAACAACATCCGCATGGCAACGACAAGTTCGAATACATCCAGCACCCCAACCTACTGGGAAAGCCGTGAATTAAATACAGGCAGACAAATCTTGGCAAAAGCAGAAGAGGGACAAGGCAGCGGGACATGGATCCAACGCTTTGGTGATGGAGAAACAATGGATCAAAGTGTGATGCTGGAAGTTCCTGTCAACGCTACGCCGCAAGCAACAAGCTATACGGGCATTATCCACTGGGAATTAAGCTTTGTCCCAGAGATGGACTGAGCCGCCCCAATGTTTCTCAGTAATCGGAAAAAGGAAGAAAATAGAGACAGCAGCTGCAGAGAAAATCTGCAGCTGTTTTTTTATCTGCAAGCAGCCATCGACGATGAAGCGACCGATAGCGCCCTTTGTGCTTTGGCGGATCTTCTTTGCTTAGAGAAATGAGGGGATCATTCATTTCGTATACTAGAGCAGATGCTGCTTTTTATTCCTTCACGTTGAAGGGCAAGAAGTAGTTTGGAAACATTCTGTCACAAAAGACGTAGTCGTTCGCCAAATGTTTCCTTAAAAATGAGAAGATCATTTTCTAGTCATTTGTTCTTTTTTCATCTATGATAGAAAGAAAACCGCTATCACGGAGAGTTTGTTTAAGAAAATCCTGTCAAAACTGTTTGACAATGCTTTAATATCAATGGATTTGAGCAGAAATCACAGCAGGTCTGCGTTAAGGTAGGAGAAGGAGGCCAAGATGACGATTGGGGAAGCACTAAAGAACCATCGAGTCACACAGCAAATGAGCCAAGAAGAAGTAGCAACAAAAATTTTAGTGACCCGCACATCGATCTCAAATTGGGAAACCGGCAAGACGGTCCCAGACAGTTTGAATTTATTAAAACTGAGTACCCTTTATGGGTGCAGTGTCGATGAGCTATTAAAAAAGGAGCGAGCAGGAATGAAAAAGAACTTTCGTACGATGACCTATGGTGCTGGATTGAAAGATGGAACGATGCGTTTGAAAATCGAGACCGATGCCAGCAAGTTTTTCCCAAAAGGGGTTGAAGTCAAAGCATCCGTCGATTTAGAAACAGGAGAAGTGACCTTTTTTGTCGAGCAAGAGGAGTTGAAAAAACTGAAAGCAGCCACTGACGAAAAATAAATTTTTTATGCAGTATTTTGCTGAATTTTGCTTGAACAAGAGAAAAAAAGTGATGGATAAAAAAACACGAGCCTAGCTGCGTCGTGTTTTTTTATGTGGGATGAAAGAGGGCTGAGACAATCGATGAAAGCTGATTCTACTTTTTCTTTTCTGCTATTTTCAAGGTTTGTAACGTTTGAGGAAAAGCGAAAAGACGCTAACGACTATATACAATATATAGTGAATATAACGGTTTTTGTCTAAATGAAGCACAATATATAGTATTTACTTTTTTGAGAGATTGTGTAAAATAGCAGGTGTAGTGAAGAAGGAGCTGTTGTTTTTGAGAGTAACTGTATGTTGCGGCACCCGTTTAGAAAATGAGAAAAAGTTGGCAAAGACCGCTCGTGCCATCGGCAATGCCTTGGCAAAAAATCACATCGAGTTGGTTTATTGCGGCCCTTTAGCTGGCTTGATGAGGGAGATCGTGAAAGGGGTCTTTGAGAAAGAAGGCGCAGTGACAGGGATCTATCCATCAGGTTCCTTTGCAGAAGATTTGCCGCCAATCGTCACTGGATCAAGCACCTATACTGAGTTCTATACGGATACGAGGGAGGAACAAACGCAACAATTGCTGGAAATGAGCGATGCCTACCTTGTATTACCTGGTGGATTTGGTACACTAGAGGAGTTGTCATCAGTATGCTCTTTTACGACTCTTGGGCCATTGTCAGGCAAGCCGATCGGTGTGTTGATGACCGAAAGCTTAACTGATGGACTAAAGCCGCTGCTAAAAATGGTTGAAGCTTCCAGCTTTGCTTGGGCTGAACTGTCTGAAACGCTCTTTTTCCTATCTGACGTTGAGTCGTTGATCCAACGATTGGCTGCGAAGGGGTCAGGAAAGGAGTGCTTGGCAGGATGAAGCATGTCTATTTAGCGGGACCGTTTTTTTCAAACGAACAAGTCGCCCGACTCAAACAGGTAGAACGCAGTTTAGCTGAAAACCCGCAGCCCTTGGCGGTCTATTCGCTGCGCTTGTACCAAGAAGGTTCATCTGAACCCAATACACCAGAACGGGCAAGAGAAATTTTCGAAAAGACATGCTGGAATTGACACGAGCCGATGTCGTCGTTGCCGTTTTGGATGACCATGAAGGGATCACCGATCCGGGAACAGCCTTTGAAATCGGCGCAGCAAACCTACGAAATAAACCAGTGATCACTTTTCAGGAAAAAGCCGCGGCGGTCAATCTGATGTTGACGGAGTCGGTGCAAGCGTATTTGACTGATCTGGCGGCACGAACAGCGTATGATTTTGAAGAGATGGCGCACCGAGCATTTGTCGGTGACTATATTTAATAAAGGATGATGAATGTGTTATTAATCGCAGGAACGATCGGGGCAGGAAAAAGCAGTTTGACTGATTTTTTATCGAAGGAAATGGCGTCGAAGCCTTTCTATGAAAACGTGGAGGACAACGATGTTCTGCCATTGTTTTATTCCAATCCAGAGCGATACGCCTTTTTATTGCAGATTTTTTTCTTAAACAAAAGCTTTTTAGGGATGCGGGAAGCTTTGTCCAATGATGACAATGTCATTGACCGCTCCATCTATGAGGATAGTTTGATGTTTCATCTAAATGCGGATCTAGGTCGAATCGCACCGATGGAAGTCGAACAATACGATAACCTGTTGAACACGATGTTGCGGGAATTGGAAGAATCAGCGCCGTTGAAGCACCCAGATCTAATGGTTCATATCAAGGTTTCCTTGGATACAATGATTGAACGGATCAACAAACGTGGTCGTTCCTATGAACAAATTACCAACGATCCGACATTGTACGACTATTACAAAGAGTTGAATCAGCGGTACGATGAATGGTATGAAAACTTTGACGTTTGTCCGAAAATGCAAATTGATGGGGATCAATTGGACTTTGTTGCCAATGAAGACAACCTCATGGTGATCCTCGAGATGATCCAAGAAAAATTGGCGGAAGTCCGTGAGACCCATGGCAAAGGACACTATTGTACGGACAAAGCCATCGCAAAAGGTGACTTTTCCAAGAAAAACGCAGCATCTGTGACAAGCTGACCCAGCAGTTGAGGACAGCTTACGAAAAAAACAAGTGTCTTATCGACAATGGGAGGGAGCAAGGCGATGAATGTTGAACGATTTATTGAGGCGAGGAAACAGGCGGGCTTCTCGCAGCAAGAACTTTCGGAAGGAATCTGTACGCAAGCCACTTTGAGTAAATTTGAAAACAACGGGCAGGCACCGTCCCTCAAAATTTTGATCAAATTGTGTAATCGGATCGGCTTGCCATTGGTCGACTTGTTTTCTTCCATGAATGTCGCAACGACCAAAATCAAGGAAGAATTGGCAAAAGCCGAATTCTACTTGATCACGAGCGAGTATGAACAGTTGGCTGCATTGCTAAGTCAAATCGAAGTGAAGCTGATCGATGAACCAGCATTAAAAGCGCAATATGATTATTTAAAAGGCTTTGAAATGATTTTTAATGAAGCGGCGATTACCGATGTCTTGTTTCAATTCGATCAGTTATTGATGAATGAAACGGCGGAGGAATTGTTTGATCTCTTAGCGTATACTGGGATCGGTTTGGTGTATGCCAGAGAAGAGGAATGGGCAAAGGCCGAGTTTTATGTGACGAAGGTCTTTGAGAAAATTTATACCTATCCGATCAAAACGATCGAAGACACGTGGCGGGTGTTGAACATCGTCTTTCATTGCGGCGTCTTTTATGCGAAAGTCGATGATTTGGAAACTAGTGATACCTTGTTGAATTATGTGTTGGCGATTTGTTCCGACAATCATTTGACCTACTACTTGGCTCGCGCGGCAGCCCAACTGACCGAAAATGCCATTCGTGAACAACAGCCGAAAGAAACGATTTTGGAAATGTTACACGATGCACGAGCGTATGCCAAAATCAATAAAAATGTAAAATTACTGGCGCATTTAAAAGCGGTCGATGAAACGATCGAATAAAAATATATTTTCGACAAAAAAGATTTGTTGCGCAAATGCTTGATAACTAGCAGTCCTTTTGACGAAGGGACTGCTTTTTTTGATTTTCTTTATATAAAAAAATATATAATCGTGTTGACAAAAAAATATATCGGGAGTATTCTTTAATTGTGAAAAAACTAACATAATTTGAGATACATCGTTTTGAGGAGAAGGGATTTTATGAAGGCAGCAGTGAGAGAAGCCGCTCGCACGATTCAGCGGATGGGCACGTCCATTGAGTTAAAAGTCGCTCATACAAAACCAGAAAGTGTACTGGACGAGCTGGAGAACCAGCTGAAAGGATACGACCATCGCTTTAGTGCCAATGATCCGCGATCGGAATTGAATCAGCTGAATCAGTTGGCAGGACAAAAGTGGCTTGTGCTTGATCCAGAATTGTACCAGCTGATCGAAATCGGCAAACATCATAGCTGCGCTCCCCACAGTCAGCTGAATATTGCCATCGGTCCACTGGTCCAAGCATGGCGCATCGGGTTTGAAGATGCCCGCATCGTATCAAAGACGCAGGTCAAAGAATTGCTTGCGCTAACAGACCCGCAACAGATCCAATTGGCAGCAGGCAAGGTTTTTTTGAAAAAAGCTGGAATGAGGATCGACCTCGGAGCATTAGCAAAAGGCTACATCGCTGATAAGTTACGCACCCATTGCCAAGCCCGTGGAGCAGCGTATGGATTGATCAACTTAGGCGGAAATATTGTCTGTTTCGGCGCTGCACCAAATCATTCGGACGGGCATTGGCGGATCGGGATCCGAGATCCCAAAGGCGGTCGGGCAGACACCTTGGGCATTTTGCCAATTAAGGACCAAACCGTCGTCACTTCGGGGATCTATGAGCGGGTCTTGACCACCGCTGAAGGAACGTATCATCATTTGATTGATCCTCAGAGTGGCTTTCCCATCGAATGTGGGTATTTGAGCATCACGATCGTTGCAGCGACATCGTTACTGGGGGAAATCTGGACTTCGCGCTTGTTTGGCAAGCCCATTCCAGTTGTTTTACAAGAGATTCAGCAGCAGCCAGAAATCGAAGGAATCATCGTAACCAAAGAAAATGAAGTCATTGCCTCTAAAGGCATTCAGGCAAGACTTTTAAGATAGCCCAACCAGAAAGGAAGAGACAGGATGAAATTTATCGGATTCGTGGGAACCAATGCCACTCGTTCCACCAATCGCACGTTGTTGCAGTTTATGAAAAAAATGTTTGCCAATGAGGCAGAGATCGAACTAGTCGAGATCAAAGATCTTCCAATGTTCAACAAACCAAAATCAAAAGAGTTGCCCGTACAAGTAACCCAGCTTGCCGAAAAAATCGCGGCAGCAGACGGTGTGATCATCAGCACACCAGAATACGATCATGCCGTACCCGCAGCGTTGATCAATGCTCTGAACTGGTTGTCCTATGGAATTTTCCCGTTTGTTGACAAGCCAGTGATGATCACTGGTGCTTCTTATGGGACGTTAGGTTCTTCTCGTGCGCAAGCCCATCTAAGACAGATTTTGGATTCTCCAGAGTTAAAAGCACGGATCATGCCTAGCTCTGAATTTCTATTAGGTCATTCGCTGCAAGCGTTTGACGAGCAAGGCAACTTGATCGATGAAGAGCAGACCCAAAAACTGCAAGGACTGTTCAACGATTTTCTTTTATTTGTAAAAATTACCAGCCAGTTGCAGCACGCCCATGCCGCCAATCAAAAAGAAGCTGCTGAATTTTCATGGGAAACCATCTAACCGCAAAAGATAGGAGCGTAAAGACAATGAAATTGATCGGAATCGTCGGATCAGCCGCTGAAGTCTCCACCAATCGTCAGCTGCTGAACTTTATCAAAAAGCAATACAAAAAGGAATTCACGTTAGAACTTGTAGAGATCAAAGACTTTCCTCTCTTTAATCAAGAGGAAGATCAAACCCAAAGCCCAGCCATCCAGCGTTTGAATCGGCAATTATTGATGGCAGACGGTGTGATCATTGCTACACCTGAGCACAACCATACCGTGACGGCAGGACTGAAAAGCTTGCTAGAATGGCTTTCATTCAAGATCCATCCTCTGGAAAACAAACCAGTGATGATCGTGGGTGCCTCATACTATGATCAAGGAACTTCAAGGGCCCAGCTGCATCTGCGCCAGATTTTGGACGCACCGGGAGTCAATGCTTTAGTGATGCCAGGAAATGAGTTTTTGTTGGGCAAAGCCAAAGAAGCTTTCGATGAAGCCGGTGATTTGATCGATGCCCGAACGGTTGCTTTTTTAGATGCGACGATCAACAGCTTCTTGCAATTTATCAAAGTCGTTTCTGCTTTAGCGGGTCCCAAACAATTGCCGCCCGAAGACCTCTACGCCACAGGGAAAATCGCAACCACCGTGGAAGGAGTGGATATGTATGATGATCAATGGCTGGAAAAAGCCGCTGAAGCAGTCGGTGCCGTTTCTGGCAATACCTACGTCAAACTAAATCGCGGCTTGCTGACAGTCGATCAGATCAATTACTTCTTAGATTCGATGCCGATGGAATTGACATTTGCCGATAGCAACAACCAATTCTTGTATTACAATCTGCGGGAAGAAGCCCAAAATATGCTGGCAGCACGTGTGCCAGGACAAGTCGGTAATCCATTAGCAAAATGCCATCCTGAAAAATCCTTCAAAAATGTTGAGTGGGTGATCCAACAGCTGCGCAGTGGGGCGACCGACGCGGTTCGGGTCCATGTGCCGAAACAGGTGCCAGAAAAATACATCGTCCACAATTATCAAGCGATGCACGATGAAAACGGTGAATATGCGGGGATCAACGAATACATCCTTGATTTCAAGCCAATCATCGAATGGTATTTGCAACAAACCGGTCAAAAACTTGTCGGCAATGAAGACGCCATTTCCAGTGCTTCTGTGCACCAAGAACCGACCGATGCGGTCACTAGTGCCAGTACTCATGACGCACCTGCAGCAGATGCGGTCACCAGCGCTTCAGTGAAATAAGGGTTGTCTAAAGGGAGAGAAGGAATCGCTAGAAGCATTCGCTTGCAATCAGTTGCCAAGCGAATGCTTCTCTTTTTGCTGCTTTTTTATGAATGAACGGTTTTCTATGAGCGATTGAGTTGATCAAGGACATCGTTGCGAGAATTTCACAAAGTTTCTGAAAAAAATTTGCATATTCATCTTTTGCTTCGTATACTAGTTTAGGACGTTGCTTATAAAACGGCTGTATCATCGTACATATTTTTTGATAGGAGGAATTGCATGAAAGACAAACGAAAAGTCTTGCGTCCGTTAGGATCAGGGTTTGCGATGGCGGTTCCTTTGTTTATAGGGATCCTCGTTCAGGACCCTTTGATAAGTTCTGTGGGGGCGATGGGGGCTTTTTCCTACTTGGCTTTTCAACATCGGTCCCTTTTTTATAATCTACGCGCCATTTTGACCCACGGCGCTGCGCTGCTGTTGGCATTTATTTTAGGCGCTGGGACAGCACTGATTCCTTGGAGCGCGCCTTTTATCATCGGTGCGTTGTCGTTTTCGGCGTTTTTGTTGTCAAAAGTGATGCGGATCCCCAAGCCCGACTATTTCTTCGTGTTGATGCTTTATGCCACCGGCTTTAATTTTCACGCAGCGCACCTTGGAGAGATCTTGCACCACAGTTCCTATTTGCTTTATGGCATCGCAGGCTCGCTGCTTGCTGGACTGGTGATTTCGTTGGCTGAACAGCTGCCGTTGAAAGAAGAAAAAACGGCCTTTCAACAACTGAGCTTGCACGAGAAATATTCGCTAGCATTATCTCAGCAACCAGAAATGGTCATCAAGGCGCTGCACTTTTCTTTGATATTGTTCATTGCGACCTACATTGCCTATCTGTTGCGGGACAGCAACGGCTATTGGATCTTGATTTCTGCTGCTGCCGTCTTGGCAGGAGAACATATGGAAAAAATCAAAAATCGCACGATCGGCAGGGTACTGGGAGGAATCGTGGGGCTGCTGCTGGGTTTCTTATTGATGTCCTTGCATATGCCCCTTGAAGCGATCGCAGTGGTATTGATCATTCTAAACATATTGACGGAGTTTTTTATGCCAGTCAATTATACCGTTGCTAATTTTTTTACCAACCCGCAAGTCCTGCTGTTAATGACCATCGGTACTAGTTTTACGCCGCTGAAATTGATCCCATTGCGTTTTTCAGGGGCATTGATCGGCAGCGTGCTGGCAATGCTGTTGATCTTTCTAATGGATTGGGCAGTAAAGCAAATGGAGCAAGCACTGGGAAACAAACCAGAAGACACGACGGATCAAACACAATAGAATAATGCACCATCATCGATAAGCAAGAGCTGTAGCTCTTGCTTTTTTTGCCTTTGATTCTCTATCTAAACGTTATCTCCATCGGATAGGAAAAATAAGGGAAATATGAAATAATCGAGCAAAGGTTCCTATTTTGAAATAGAAGCGTTTACATTTTTGCAAACTAAAGTGGCAGAAACATCTACTTTTTTTGTTGTAAGCGAAATCATATACTCAAATCAGAGAAGGAGAGAAAGTTGTGAAAAAACGAATCGTAGATGTTTTGCATCGCCTGTTAGTGACTGATTATCCACTATCCATCGAGCAACTGGCAGAAGAGACTGCAGCCAGTGGGCGGACGATCCGCAATGATTTGAATGAGATCAACACGTTTCTTGCTGACTTACACATCGGACCGATCCAAACTCTTCGAGGAAAGGGCATCCTTTTGAAACTGACCTCGAAACAGCAAGCCATCGTTTGGCAGGCATTACACGCACAACAGTCGGAATATATGACCCGTGAAGAGCGTCGTTTTGATCTGCTGCTGCATCTGACATTTTCAAAAGAGATCCTGGTGTTGAATAAAAAAGAAGAAGCGTACCAGATATCGAAAAGTAGCATGGATGAAGACATGCGCCGTTTGCGGGCGGACATCAATAAATATGGCATTGAGATCATCAGCCTAGGAAAAAAAGGACTGCGGTTGAATGGATCGGAACGAGCGATTCGGACGATGATTTTTGACATCATCAATCAGCGGATCGGTAGGTTGCCACTTGATAAACAGACCCCAGATTTAGTCTTTACGAAATTGCTTTATCGCTATTTGCCGCAAAAAGAAATCAAACAGATCCAACTAGTGATGCAAGCAGTGTTGCCGCCAAATCAAAATGAGTTGTATAGCAGCCAAATCTTATTGTTTACCGCCATTTGGCTGATGCGTATCAGAATGAAGGAATTTATCACTCGCATGAACTGGTCTACTTCTAGCAATCAGCTCCAAGGATCAGCCTATATCCAGGCGATCGCTGAAACCTTTTCGATCGAGCCACCAGAAATCGAAGTCAACTATCTTTCTTTCATCATCGAGTCACTGAACTTTAAAGATTTGTCCAATTCCATCGAATGGGCACATGCGCAACTTTTGTCGCTGCAGCTGATCCAATTTGTCGAATGCCAAACCAAGATCCCTTTTAGTAAAAAGGAAGAAGAGCTGTTAGAGGGATTGTATAAACATATGGCAGCGCTGATCGTTCGAGCCAAGAGCGGCATTCAAGTACCCAATCCGATCAAAGAGACTGTTCGCAAAAATTATGGACAAATCTACCAAGCCGTCAAGGGCTTCGCCCCCACGATCGAAGAGATCGTCGGTCAACCACTATCAGAAGATGAACTGACATTTCTCGTGATCCATTTTTCTACAGCCCTAAGTTCATTGAACCACGAGCTCATTACGAGCTATAAGGCGGTCGTCGTCTGTAACCATGGAATGGCAACCGGCAATCTGCTGGCAGCCAGCCTCAAGGAGAAGTTTCCAGAAGTAGAAGTTGCGGCAGTCTTGAATTCACAAGAAGTCAATTTGATTACGAAATTCGATGTGGATCTGGTTTTTTCAACCTATGAGATCGATTATCGAGAAAAGCCGGTATTACTGATCCCACCGATCATCAATGAAGAAAATCACCAAGTGATCCGCCGTTTCTTAAACAACAATGAACAATTCAAGCGGATCGCCTTTGACCAAAAAAATGCCACGCTGTTCTTCAATCAGTTGCTTACAGTGATTGAAGAAAGCGGCGGGACAGTCGATGCTGCCGCCTATCGCAAATTGACACACTTGTTTGAACAAAATCAATTAGCCATTAATGCAAGGGAGATTCAGCCAATGTTAAAAGATGTTTTATCCGCTAATCATATTCAATTAAACGTTCCTGTTCAAAATTGGGAAGAAGCCATTGAACGCTCTGCGCAGCCGCTAGTAAAAGAACAGATCATCGAAAAACGCTATATCGAGGCAATGGTTGCGGCGGTGGAGGAATACGGGCCTTATATCGTCATTGGCAAACATTTGGCGTTGGCGCATGCACGACCAGAAGATGGCGCCCAGCAGTTGGGTGTGAGTGTCCTCACCTTGGCGCCGCCAGTCGCATTTGGGAACCCAGAAATGGACCCCGTCAAAATCATTTTTTGCTTGGCTGCGGTGGACTCCTACTCTCATCTTGCCATCATGAAGGAATTGATCGAACTGATCAATGATGAAGAAAAAGTCACGCAGTTGCTGGCTTGCTCTACGATTGAAGCGTTTCAATCATTGCTATTTTCATAAAAAACAAGAAAAGGGGAAAAAATCATGAACAAATTATCGATCTTATTCGTATGCGGTGCAGGTCTTGGCAGCAGCTTTGCGGCTCAGATGTCAACAGAAGATGTCTTAACGAAATTAGGAGTGGAGGCGAAATTGGATCATGTCGATATCTCATCAGCGGTATCAATGAAACCAGACATCATCATTACGGCAGAGAATTTCCGAACGCAATTTGAAAAGTTTGCCTTGGACCCGACAACCGCAATCATTTATTTACGCAACATCGTTTCAAAACCAGAAATCGAAGAAAAAATCACCCCAGTATTAAAGGAAAAAGGCGCACTGTAAGGAAGAGGCATGACGAAGGGAGTTTGAAAAAATGGGCATCATCAATTTTATCATTGATAATATTTTAACGCAGGCATCGATCACGATCGCTTTGATCGCGATGTTAGGGCTGCTGCTTCAGAAAAAGTCAGCAGGTCAAGTCATTTCAGGAAGTTTGAAGACGCTATTGGGCTTCCAGGTTTTAAGCGCTGGTTCTAGCATCATCGTCGGTAGTTTGACCTATTTCGGCGAGATTTTCACAGAAGGATTCGACATGCAAGGCATAATTCCTTCCATCGAAGCCATCAACGGGCAAGCGATGAATGAGTTGGGCTTGGGTCGGGACATAGCGCTGACATTTTTAGCCATCTTTGTTTTTAATATTTTATTGGCACGCTTTACAAAATGGAAATATATCTTCTTAACGGGTCAAGCCATTTTATGGATGGCGACCATGACGACGGTCTTTGGCTATTTCGCTGGTTTACGCGGCGTTGTCTTGATTCTTGTCGGTGGGTTGATTGGGGCGATCTTTGCCGTAGCGATGCCAGCGATGGCTCAGCCCATCATCCGCAAAGTCACTGGGTCAGACGACATTGCACTCGGACATTTCTGTACGATCGGCTACCTCTTTGAAGCAGGCGTTGCCTATCTGTTTGGAGAAAGAGGCGAGAAGAAAAAATCGATCGAAGACATCAAACTGCCACGTTCTTTTGAATTTTTACAAGATACCTATCTTTCTGTCATGGTCGTGATGGTTCCACTGTATATCGTGACGGTCTTGTTTGCTGGAGAAACCTTTGCTTCTACGCTCTCTGGTGATCAAAATTACATCATGTATGCCTTCTTACAAGCCATTCAATTCGTGGTTGGGGTCTATGTTTTGTTAGCAGGCGTTCGGTTGCTCTTAGGCGAGATCGTCCCTGCGTTTCGTGGGATCGCCATGAAATTGGTGCCTGATGCAAAACCAGCACTCGATTGCCCAGTGTTCTTCCCATATAGCCCAAATGCAGTTATTTTAGGCTTCATTACTACAACGATTGGGACAGTCATCGCCATGTTCGTTTTACCAGTCTTTGGCTTGGCGATGATCTTGCCAGGGATGCTGACGAACTTCTTTGCAGGCGGTACCGCTGGGATCTTCGGCAATGCGGTCGGTGGACGTCGAGGGGCGATCATCGGAGGGATCTTTCACGGCTTCTTCATTACGTTACTGCCAGCCCTACTTGTAACGATCTTCAATCAAATGGGCTTTGTTAACGCTACGGCAACTGATGTGGATACCGTTACGGCAGCCTTGCTATATGCTTGGATCATCAGTCCCTTATTGAAAAACTTTTAATCGCTAGGAGGAAGACCTATGTTCTCTTTTTTCAAAAAAGAAAAAAAGCCCACAGAAACACCAGCGGTTCCTTTGACCGCTGAAGAAAGCCAAGAGGCAGAAGCGCTTATTGCAAATCTAGAAAGTCAGTTGCAAGCAGAAACTGACATCGACGAACAAGCAAAATTGTATGAAGCGTTAGGCTTGGCGCAGGCAAAACTTTCCCGCACAGAAGAAGCGATCGACGCATTGGAAAAAAGCTTGCAGGCGAAAAAATCGATCGGGGACGGCTACAAAAAACTGATGTCCCTTTACAATGCTCAGCGTGCCGCCGCCGCACGAAACGGCGACGATGCAAAGATCGACTATTACATGGACAAAATGGAAGAAATGCGGCAAATCGCCAAACAACTTACGATCAGCGGCAATTAAACTAGACGAGGTGGAATCAAGGATGTATACAACATTAAAAGAAGTAACGAAAACAGCAGAAGCATTGAATTTTACAGTGGGGGCTTTTAATACCCATAATTTAGAAATGCTGCCAAGTATGCTGCGGGCAGCCAAAGAGATGGGGGCACCCATCATCATTCAAACAAGTATCGATACGGCGAAATACATCGGCTATGATGTCTTGGTCAATGTCGTCAAAACGATTGCCGATCACGAGCTAGTAGATGCTGTCTTGCATTTGGATCATGCCAGAGATTTCGATGAGATCAAAGCGGCGATTGATAGCGGCTATAGCTCGGTGATGTATGATGGCTCGCATTTGCCCTTCAAAGAAAACATTTTGAAAACGCGCGCAGTCGTAGAATACGCTCATGCCCATGGGGTGTCCGTCGAAGGAGAACTAGGAACGATCGGCGGCACAGAAGAAGGCATTCATGTGGAAGAAGACGATAAAGTCTTCACACGCCCAGAAGATGCGGTAGAGTTTGTCGCTGCTACTGGCGTCGATGCGCTAGCCATCGCTATCGGAACCAATCACGGTCAATTCCGCTCCAAAACCGAAGTGAATGTTGAGTTATTGAAGGAGATCCATGCAGTCGTCGACGTGCCGCTAGTCATTCATGGAGGAACTGGCGTCAAAGAAGAAGATTATCCTGAATTGATCAATAACGGCATTCGCAAGTTTAATGTAGGTACTGAATTGTTGGTCAATTGGACGAAGATTGCGAAAGAAAATTTTGGGGCAACGGAAGTCAACAAATCTTTGCGCCACAACGTGATCCCATCCAATGAAGCCATCAAAGAAATCGTCAAGCACAAGATCGGCCTTTTCATGAATACGAAAGCGCCGACTGCGATCGGCAAATAGATGGTACGCAAAAAGATGCTTGTTTTATTAGCAGGCAGCCCTGGAACTGGAAAAAGTTATTTACTGAATCTGTTGAAGAAACGTTTTCCTGATCTTTTCGCTCTTACGCCAGATGAAATCAAAGAGTGCTATGCCGAATCCCTCGGCTTTGATTCATTGGCAGAAAAAGCCCAGATCGAAAAGCAGTATGTTTGGCCTTTTTACTATCAGGCATTGGGCTTGTACATGTCTTTAGGAAAACGCTTGGTGGTCTCGGAATACCCTTTTAGTGAAAAACAGAAGCCATTGCTGACTTTTCTCGCCCAAAGCTATGGCTATGACTGCTTGACCATACGTTTGACAGCTTCTTTTGAAACCTTATGGGAAAGACGTTACTTACGTGATCGAGCGGATGACCGCCATTTGAGTTTTATCATGGAACGGTACCATTACGGGGATGTACTGGAAGATAGACAAGCTGCAACCAACCATATAACCAAAGAAGCGTTTCGGCAAATCATCACTGATCGCCGTTACGATGACTTTCAGTTAGGAGCGCTTATCGAAGTCAATGTGGAAGATTACGAGCAAGTGGATTATCGCCCGTTGATCGAGAGAATCGCTGAACAACTCAATGACTCAAATTGAAGAAAAACAGGCGCTACACCTGAAAAGGGCAGCGCCTGTTTTTTTAGTCTAAGCCCAAAAATTTCGAAGTTCCTTGGTTTTGGACTTGGAGGATTTCGGCTAATACTTTGGCATCAAATTGCCCCTCTTTATTGGCAGAATAGACATTGACCTTGAGCTGGTAGTCGGGCAAAGCATAGTTTTCAAGACTTGCTTCAAGCTGCGCGACCGCTTGTTTCGAGAGTGGTTCACCGACGAGTTTTAATTCAAGGGATTGTTTCTGCTCATTAAGTGTTTGCTCCAGCAAATAATGTTCCCCCAGTTTGGCTTCTACAAAACGCTTGGCATGGTATTCCACGATGGTCGTTTGGATCGTCGTATAAACGAAGAAACTGCCAATGACCGTGATCGGTAAGGCAACCACGGCAAACTTCCACCATTTTTGGTGACGGAAATCCCCATACTGCAACAGCCAGATGGTAATGAACAAGGAAAAACAAATCAAAAAGGAATTGGTGAAGAAGAGTTGAGCAGACTCCCATGAAATCGAATAGTCTTTGATCGACAGCCCATAACCCGTCACACAAAGCGGCAAAATCAGGGACGTCCCGATGGAGACACCGATAATGACATCGTTGTCGCGGCCTCTGACTTTGGCAAAAGCCAGTGCTGAACCACCGATCAATGCGATGCAAATATCCCAAATCGTCGCAGACGTCTGGGTCATGATTTCAGGGGTTGTATCTTTGACTGGCGTGAGTAAGAAAAAGGCAAATGAGATGATAAGTACGATGATGACTTGGATGCTAAAGACCAGCAGCCCTTTTTTGACTAAGCGCAAGTGGGAAAGACCTAAACCAAAGCCGATCCCGTTGATCCCATTTAAAAGTGGCGAAATCAACATCGCCCCGATAATCGAGGTAGTGGAATTGTAATTCAAACCAATCGAAGCAATCAGCGTTGCACAAACTAAAAGTGCATAGACGAGCATCGTTTGGTCCATATCTTTTTGAATTTTTCCAATCAATTGTTCTTTGGAAACTAAATCAGGCGTTAAGTTCACCTTCATCATCCTTTCTGAGAAAAATCGTTCTGCTCTTTTCATTGTCCCTTAAATCGGCTGATTTTACAAAAATCTGCGTTTATCAGGCGATGGCAGCAACGAGAATTCAATGATTGGGTTGCCAATCTTTTGCAAAACCGCCGAATTCCTCTAGAATAAGAAGCATAACAGAGAAATGGAAAAGGCGGGGAATGGATGAAAGATTATTTTGCGCAATACAAACGCCTGTTATCGATCGCTGAAGCAGGTTTGTACTATGGCAAAGATGTGTACGATAAGGAACGTTACCAAGAGATCAAAGAGTTGGCATTGCATTTGATGAGTACCGTCGTGGATCAAGACGCAGCTGCGTTGACCCTTTTAACAGAAAAAAATGAGGGCTATCCTACGCCCAAAGTCGATGTACGAGCATTGATCCAAAAAGACGAAAAAATCTTGCTGGTGGAAGACAGCCTGACGAAAGAATGGTCACTGCCAGGAGGCTATGCAGAAATTGGCTTGACGCCACGGGAAAACATCAAAAAAGAAGTGCTGGAAGAAACTGGCTTACTCGTTGAGGTCAAGGAGCTGCGAGCAATTTTTGATACGAATCTAAGACCAGACATTCCGCAAGTGTTTCAATACTATAAGCTGGTCTTTGCCTGTGATGTTTTGGCAGGGGACTTCATCAAAAACAGTGAAACCTCCAACAGCGATTACTTTTCGTTGAAGGAGCTGCCGAAGCTTTCCATCAAGCGCACCACCAAGGAACAACTGGAGCAATTGGTGAATGAGAAGTCGTTACACGTTGATTAAAAACAGCTAAGGGTAAGATGTTGGAAAAAGCGTTTTATTGGTTTTTTTAACTGGATAATATTTACTTGCAGATAAAGTTGGTTTATGATTGATTTCGTCGTTTTCATTATAAAAAATCAAGCAATGGCGACACCTTTGCTTGATTGCTGGAGGAGTAAAAATGAAGAATCAAATCAATTCCTTTTTTGGGCTGGATGCCTTACAAACAACGGTCAAACGAGAAATCTTAGCTGGTTTTACCACCTTTATCTCGATGGCCTATATTTTATTCGTCAATCCAACGGTCCTTGGGGCATCTGGGATGGACGAAGGTGCCGTCTTTACGGCAACGGCGTTAGCCAGCGCATTGGGCTGTATCTTGATGGGGGTTTTAGCAAAATACCCGATCGCTACGGCACCCGCATTAGGGATCAACGCCTTCTTTTCTTATTCAGTCTGTATTGGAATGGGGGTTCCATGGCAAACAGCATTAGCGGGTGTGTTTGTGGCATCACTGATTTTCATCGTGATCACGATCTTCAAATTACGGGAGCTGATCATTGATGCGATCCCTGCTGATTTAAAATACGCCATCTCTGGCGGGATCGGTCTGTTCATCGCCTTTTTGGGATTGAGCGAAGGCGGGATCATCGTTTCCGATGATTCGACCCTTGTGGCACTAGGGTCATTGAGTGTCGGTACGACGTGGCTGACGATTTTTGGTTTAGTGATCACTGCCGTCTTGATGGTTCGCAGAGTTCCTGGTGGAATTTTTATCGGGATGGCCGCAACAACTGTTTTAGGTCTTTTGACTGGCTTGATCCAAGCACCATCCAGTATCGTTTCTGCTGCACCGAGTATTTCTTCCACATTCTTAGTGGCGCTAAACCATGTAGGAGACATCAACTCCCTGCAAATGTGGGTCGTAGTACTGACTTTCTTACTCGTCACTTTCTTTGATACGGCAGGCACCTTGGTGGGACTTGCCAATCAAGCGGGCTTTATGAAAGACAACAAAATGCCGCGGGTCGGCAAAGCACTTGCTTCTGACTCCACCGCCATGCTCGCTGGTTCTTTATTAGGGACCTCACCAGTAGGCGCATATGTCGAATCCTCCGCTGGGATCGCCGTGGGCGGTCGCTCTGGCTTGACTGCCGTGACGACTGGAGTTTTCTTCTTGTTCGGCTTGTTCTTTTCACCATTGCTATCCGTTGTTACTTCCCAAGTGACGGCACCAGCACTGATCGTCGTAGGCGTGCTGATGGCACAATCGCTACGAGAAATCAAATGGCACGAAATGGAAATCGCAATCCCAGCCTTCTTGATTCTACTAGGCATGCCGTTGACCTACAGTATCTCCGATGGGATCGCCTTGGGCTTCATCTTTTACCCAATCACCATGTTAGCAGCCAAACGGGGCAAAGAAGTCTCACCAATCATGTACGGCTTGTTCTTTGTCTTTCTTGGGTTTATGTGGATTTTGAATGTGTGAGAGAGACGTTTTAATGTAAACTTAGGATAGGATTTCAAGTAATAAAAAACCAGTTAAGCGTGGCTTAGCTGGTTTTTTATTATATGTCGCTTGCTATAAAAATGTTCAGAATTGAATAAGGATTTACTATCCGTGGTTTATATGCCGACGAATCAGGGCGTTGTATTGCTTAAAAAATATACTCAATGATCTGATCGATTTTCGCCATATCTTGTAAAGGGAGGTTTTAGTTTCTCTACCATTCATTGATTGTAAGATTACTTTGAAGTGAAACTTCATTCCAAAACCGCCCATCCCAACAATTTTCACGCAAAACCTGCGCTTTTCTTTCTGTTATTGTTATAATAAAAGAAAACGCAAAGGTGGAAAATCATGACAACGATCAAGGACATTGCTGAAAAGGCGGGAGTAGCGAAAAGTACGGTTTCCCGCTATCTGAACAATGGCTATATCAGTGAAGAAAAGCGCAAAAAAATTGATCAGATCATTGCTGAAACTGGCTATCGCCCCAATACATTTGCTCGTTCGCTGAAAGCCCAAGACACGAAATTGCTGGGCGTGATCATTCCTCGACTGAATTCACCATCGACAAATGATGTGTTGAAAGGGATCGATACGACGGCACGGGAAAACGGCTATCAAATGCTGATCACCAACTCTGATCAAAGCGATGAACGGGAATTAGAAAATATCGAAATGCTGGTTAAACAAAAAGTAGCAGGGATGATCCTGTTTGCGCGCAAAATCACACCGCAGCTGCAAGCGGTGCTGGCAGAGGTTCCTATGCCTGTTTTATTGTTAGGTCAACAGTTAGCTGGCATTCATTCCATCGTCCATGAAGATTATCAAGCTGGCAAAACCATGGCAGAATATGCAGTCAGCGCTGGCCACCGACGTTATTTATTTGTTGGTGTCAGCGAAAATGATTATGCGGTAGGTGTCTTGCGGAAAAAAGGGTTTCTTGATGTCTTGGCACAAACGCCCAACGTCAAAGTCGACTTTATCGAAACGTCCTTTTCAAGAAGAGAAACGTACCAAAAAGCCCTTGTGTTCTTGAAAGATCAATCGGCAACGTACATCGCCTGTGCTACCGACAATATTGCTGTTGCTGTATTGAAAGCCGCCCATGAACTAGGGTATCAAGTGCCGCAAGACTTTTCCTTAAACGGCTTTGGCGGCTATGATTCGACGGATTATGTCTATCCGACCATCACAACGACCCAATATCCCTATGTCCAATTAGGCATCGATGCCGTCTTAACGATCCAAAAACTGACGCAAGGGGAAGAGGTTCCTGAGGTGATCGAATTACCGAATAGATTAGTGGTCAAACAGTCGACTGCCAAGCTTGACAAGCAGGAGAAATAAAGCAAACATTTTTAGAGAAAACAGGACGTCCAGTCGCGGCGTTCTGTTTTTTTATTTTCTTTGCTTGCAATTGCAAACGGTTTCTGTCAATCTACAAATGTAGAACCGGTTCCACAAATGGACCGACGATCAAAGGAGTGGGAAAAATGAAGGAACAAAAAACGATCGACCAAGTGTTAGAAGCTGTTGGCGGCAAAGAAAATGTCAAAAACTTTGAACACTGTGCCACACGTTTGCGCTTGATTTTGAAAGACGATCAGTTAGTAGATAAAGACAAAGCGGAAGCAGTTGAGGGCAGCAAGGGCTATTTTTTCAACACGGGACAGCATCAGTTCATTTTTGGAACAGGGAAAGTCAATGAAGTTTATCAAACCTTCGCAGCAGAAATGGGCAATGACGCCTCCGCTGATAAAGCTGGCTTCAAAGACGATGTCTATTCGAATCTGTCACCCGTCCAAAAAGTTGTCCGCACGTTGTCAGATGTCTTGGTGCCATTGATTCCAGCTTTGGTAACGACGGGGCTTTTGATGGGGATTCGGGGATTATTGACCGAGTTGGGGGTCACTTATAGTGCTGACTGGTTAGCTATGTTTGAAATGTTAACGGATACAGCGTTTGCCTTTTTACCTGTTTTGATCGCCTATAGTGCGACGAAAAAATTCGGCGGTAATCCGATCATTGGGATCGTGGTAGGATTGATGATGGTGGCACCGCAATTGCCGAACGCTTGGGCAGTTGCCAGCGGGGATGCAGAGCCATTGCACTTATTCGGTTTATCGATCTCTGGGTATCAAGGGTCGATTTTTCCAGCAATTATTGTCGGGCTCTTAGTTTCTAAGCTAGAAAAATGGTTCCGTAAATTTGTTCCGCAAATGATGGACTTGATTGTGACACCATTCTTAACGATTGTCATTACTTTAGGTTTGATTTTGTTTGCGTTAGGACCAATCTTGCAAGTAGCTGAAAGAGCAGTCATCAACAGTATCGTCTACTTGGTGCAAGCACCATTGGGCATCGGTTATATCATTTACGGAGGGGTTCAGCAAGTGATCGTGATCACTGGATTGCACCATTCGTTAAGTATTATTGAGTTAGGGTTATTGAATACGACAGGCGAAAACGTCCTACAAGTCTTAGGTACAGCAAGTATGGCGGGACAATTTGGGGCAGCGATTGCTGCGGCATTTATTTATAAAAACAAAGTCAAACGCTCAAATGCCATCAGTGCGGCGGTTCCAACCTTATTTGGGATCACGGAACCTTTACTATTTGGGGTCAACTTACGCTCGATGCGCATTTTTGGCGCAGGCATGCTGGGAGGCGCAGTCGGCGGGTTTGCGACGTATGTCTTCCAATTAGCTGCCACTGGGATGGGCATCACTTTTATACCAGGACTGTTGTTGTATACTGGAGATTTCGGTGCCATGCTGAAATACGTTGTCGTGATTTTGATTGCCTTTGGTGTCGGTTTTGCTGGTGTCCAATTGCAGCGCAAACCGCTAGCCAAAGAGTTGAACCAATAAATAATCCCTTGCTGTTCATCGCAAGAGAAAAGAGGTACCACATTGTTAACGAAGGAATACTGGGCACAGCTTGCCCAAACCCAAAACGATTTAGCAGAAAAAATCAGTGCTGATGCGTGGCGCTTGAACTATCATTTGATGCCAGAAACAGGATGGATGAACGACCCGAATGGTCTTTGCCAATTCAAAGGCGTGGTTCATTTTTACCATCAATATGTACCGCAAACACCCCATGGCGGGGAACCACCCCACTGGGGACACAAAACGTCGACGGATTATGTCACGTTTCAAGAAGAAGCGCTGTTTCTTTCTCCCGAACACGACTATGACAAAGATGGGGTCTACTCGGGTTCTGCCTTTATCGAGAATGACACGATCCATTTCTTCTATACTGGGAATGTCAAACATCCTGGTGATCATGACTATACCTTTAGTGGACGAGAACAAAACACGGTCCATGTAATCAGCAAAGACGGCTATACCGTCGAAAAGCAAGAAGTCGTGATTCCTCATGAGGACTACCCTGAAGGATTTACCGATCATATTCGTGACCCAAAGGTTTTTGCCCACGAAGACACCTACTATATGCTGCTAGGCGCGCGTACGTTGGAAAACGAAGGCAAAATTTTGATTTATGAATCGACGGATTTAAATGAATGGACCTATCGAGGAATCTTTTTCGGTGAGGACTATGCTCTAGGCT
The DNA here is from genome assembly GCF_047470845.1 of Candidatus Enterococcus avicola. NCBI lineage: Bacteria > Bacillati > Bacillota > Bacilli > Lactobacillales > Enterococcaceae > Enterococcus > Candidatus Enterococcus avicola. The sequence continues at coordinate 63,484 of NZ_JBLGTY010000005.1, forward strand.
ACATGTGGGAATGCCCAGACTACTTCCATTTAGATGGCAAAGATGTGTTGGTCTTCTCACCGCAAGGCTTGGCAGCCAAAGAACATGCCTACCAAAATATTCATCAATCAGGGTATCTGATTGGTGAGGTGGATTGGGAAACCCTGACGTTTAAAGAAACTTCTGCGTTTCGTGAACTTGATTATGGGTTTGACTTCTATGCCCCGCAAACCTTTGAAGATGAGCAGAAACGTCGGATCTTGTGGGGCTGGATGGGGCTAGGGGATACCAGTCCTGAATACAGCAATCCTACGATCCCTCGCGGATGGCAGCATGCCGCAACGCTGCCAAGACAGCTTTCTGTCAAAAATGACCAGTTGTATCAACAACCTTTGCCAGAATTCCAAAAATTACGAGACAAGCAAGTCAGCCAAAAAATTGTGCTTTCAGAGAAACCGCAGCACTTGTCTCTCGATGAATTGGCATATGAGTTGCAAGTTACGGCGGAAGCCCCATTGCAGCAGTTCCAGCTGGGGCTTTTGCAAGATACGACTTTGGCTTATGAAGCTGGTGTCTTCACGATCCATCATGGCGTTTCTGGCTACGGTCGTAAACAGCGCAGTGTCAAGGTCGATGAACTGACGCAGCTGCAGATTTTTGTCGATACGTCTTCGATTGAGATCTTTCTAAATGGCGGGCAATATTGTTTGACCTCTCGCGTGTATCCCAAACGGACCGAGGCGATCGCTCTCAGCGGAACCGGCACGGTTTGTGTCAATGCTTGGGCATTGGCGAAAAATTAAAGCAACGATCCGAAAACGACAGCAAACAGTTGGTTTTTCTTGTTGCACCCCCAAGAGTCAGCTTTTTCTCTGGCTTTTAGGGGGGCATCATACCAACTATTTTGCTGTCGTTATTTGCTTGTTACTGCTTTTGTTGGTTTTGGATAAAGGTCTGCAGCGCAGGCGCATCGATCCGATAGCCGTCTGCAGTTTTTGTGACTAGTTTTTGCGTTTTGAAATCTTTTAAGGTATACGTTAAATGGCGATAGCTCACGCCTAAGTATTCTGCGGTCTCCGTCAATTTTTCTTGAAAAAGATCATCGATCGAAGCTTCCAACAGTAGATGAGCAAGGCGCCAAGCTAAGGGATAGGTTTGATTGACGGAAAAATGATCCATACGCAGCAGCAATTTTTCACCGATAGTTTTGCCTAGTGTTTGTACGAAAGCCAGGTCTTGCATGAGCCCGTGAGCTGCTGCTTGCATCGGAATGCCCAGACATGTTGTTTCACCGATCGCAACCACGGTTTTCGGTACTGTTTCGGCGCCAATCAACGTGAGATCGCCAATGCAATCACCAGGATGGAGAAACTGCAGCAAGGCACGTTTGCCGTTTTCTTGTGTTTGAATGATCTTGGCTTTGCCAGTCAATAGGACGAAAAAGACCGACATCGGCACCGTTTCTTTTTGGATCGCTTCTCGATGATCAAAGGTCCAGAGGGCACTTTGTTGTAAAATCTCCTCAGGAATCGACAAAGGGCAGTTTTCTTTGATTGGTACCTGCTTTATTGCCAAGGCATAAGCGGTTTTTTTCACTTTTTTCCTCCGAACTAGGAGAAATCTCCTATTTGTTTTTAGCCAGTATAGCACATACTTAGAAAAGCAAAAAAGAAAGTGTGGGAGAAAAAATGAATAAAAAGCAATGGATAGGATCAGGGATTTTTTATGGGCTGAGTGCATTCGGGATCAGCTTGACCATTAAAGCAAGCGTTGGGGTCAGTAGTTTTAATGCCTTGAATGTTACGCTGGCAACGATGTCAGGAATCAAAGTCGGCACCATCACAACAGCCATCAACTTGGGCTTTTTAGCTGCCTGTTGGCTATTGGATCGGCGGCAGACATCCCTCAAACAAAAAGGCAGTGAGTACTTGATTATGTTTTTCGCTTTGCTGGCATTCGGCTATTTGATCAATGGCTTTGTTTACTACTTCTTGGCATCACTGCACTTGACGAATTATTGGAGCCAACTAGCTGCTTTGATCGGTGGGATCTTGATTTCTGGAACGGCGACGGGGCAAGTCCTACGGTTGCAGGTCTTGAAATTTCCAATCGAGCACTGGTGTCATTTGCTGGCGCAACGCAGTCGTTGGACATTTAAGCAGTACCGTTATGGCGTTGATGCAGTCTGTATTTCGGGGGCACTCTTGCTAGCGATCAGTTTGGGCTTACCGCTAGCGGTGAGGGAAGGGACGGTCATTAGTTTCTTTTTGCTGTCAGGTGCTATCGCTTGGTCGAAGGAACGTGATTTGGCAGCGGCTTTACCCATTTGGCAAAGAAACAGTTAGCCAGTAGTATTCTTGGAATTGGGAAGGCGTCGAGTGTTCTAAAAATGCAGAAAGCGTTTTTTATGCTACTCTTATTAAAAAAGCGAGATATTTAGTAGGAGGAGACAGGATGAATCGGTTGATTGAAGGGTTTCAGGAAAATTTTGCACCAAAATTGGTTAGGATCAGTGAAAATCGGTTTTTAGTTGCCGTGCGCAACGGAGTCGCCGTTACGATGCCGCTGACGATAATCGGCAGTCTCTTTTTGATTTTAGCCAATCTGCCTTTTCCTGGCTGGACCGAGTTTGTCGGGGAATTTGGCGTCAAACTAGGCGCCGCCAGCAATTTTACATTTGGAATTTTGGGACTGGCCGCTTGTATCGGGATCGCCTACTATTTGGCGGCTTCGTATGAGATCGATCGGATCGGTTCTGTCGTGTTGGCAGTCTGCGCGTTTTTGCTGCTGCAGGCGGGGGAAGAATGGACGATCGATCCAGCTTCTTTGGGGGCGTCTGGTCTGTTTACAGGAATCGTCACGGCGATTGCGACAGTAGTGATCCATCGCTTTTTTCTCAAGCACCGCTTAGTGATTCGGATGCCAGCAGAAGTGCCGCCCGCAGTTGCCAAGAGTTTTTCGGTCTTGCTTCCCGGAGCTGCCATCATCACGGGTGCCTGGGTGATTCGGGTCTTATTGGAATTTAATGTCAATCAATTCGTGCAAGCCATCTTTTCACCGCTGGCAGTTGGTCTAAACACATTGCCTGGGATGCTGTTGTATACCTTTTTGATTTTGTTGCTTTGGTGTTTAGGGATTCATGGCAGCAATGTGATGGGGAGTATCGGCGATCCGATTTTTCTAGCTTTATTAGCAGCCAATACCGAAGCCTACACTGCAGGCGAACCGTTACCGAACATTTTTGCAGGCGGGTTTTATATCATGTTTTTGTGCTATGGAGGCACTGGTTCAACACTGGGGCTGATCATCAACATGTTAGTTTCAAAGAAAAAAGCCTATCGTTCCCTAGGGAAGATGGCTTTGCCCTCTGCTATTTTTTGTATCAATGAGCCAATCATTTTTGGGTTTCCGATCGTGATGAACCCTATTATGATGATTCCTTTCATCCTGACCCCCCTTGTATTATGTGTCGGAACGTATTTCTTGTCGGTCACCAATGTCATTGGGCGAATCATGTTCAATCCACCGTGGACCACACCGCCCTTTATCAATACTTACCTTGCAACCGGCGGCAATATCCCTGCTGTTCTTTGGAGTATCGCTTCCTTACTGATTAGTGTGGCGATCTACTATCCATTCTTTAAAATCAGCGAACGAAGTTTAACGGAAGAAGAAAAAGGCGTTACCGACGCAGTTGCCGCGAAGGGGGAGAACTAAACGCTTATGATTGGCTCGTGGTGCGTTGTTTTGTCTGGCGAAGAAAACAGTGGCTGCTACTCATCAAATTGCACAGTGATCCCAGATTTCGTCAATTGTTCCCATTCACGGATCGTTGGCAAGCGACCGTGGCAAAATAGCTGATCGTCGACATAAACGAGTGGCAGACAGCTGCGGCCATTGCTTGCTAATTGCTGCCTGACGGCTTGATTCGTATGAAAAGGGGCAGAATCTTCTGTAAAGAAGTATTCGTCGATCGTTAAAGGTTCGTTATGGAATGTTTGATGAGCCTGGGTTCTTTCTTCATTTATTTTTAACTGGTGAGTCAAGTGTGCTTCCCAAGTATCTTCTTTCTGGTCGGCATAAACCGCAATCATTGGCATTGCATCAAATCCTTTCCTGGCAGCTGATTTGTCAAAAGTATACCTGAATTTCTTGCCACGAGCAAAAAAGAGTATCAAAAAGAAGTGAAACAACAAAAAAAGACGCAAATGCGTCTTTTTTGTTGTTTCTTATTCGTCAGCGGGTAAAAAATCGAAATTGGTCAACTCGTTGTAAGAATACGCTTGGTCGATTTGACCCTTGTCTTTCGTCCAAGCAATGATTGCGTCGAATTGCTCTTGCGGCACTGCCTGGGCATACGGATAGTCTTCCTGGCTGTCTAAGTAAGTACTCATAGCATCGGGAAATTGATAGTCTGCCAAGATGTCGGCATAGTCTTTTGCTGAATGAGCATTCATGTAATCGATGGCTTCGTTGTAAGCAGTGTAGAATGCTTTTAGGTCTTGCGGGCGATTTTGGATAACTTCGTCCATAAATTGCAGTGTGCCGCCTTTGATGCCAGCATCTTTAGAGCTGCCTAAAACAATCGCCCCTTGGGCAGCCAACATGCTGGCTTGCGGTTCCGTATAAACAGCGCCATCGACTTGGTCATTGAGCAATGCTTCGGAACGGGCAGAAAAAGAAGCGATATCCACGATGTCATAGGTAAAATCATTTTCCTGTGCAAATTGGTCCATGATGTATTCTAAAATGAAATTCGGTACAAGGGTGATTTTTTTATCCGCTAACCCTTTCATCTCAGTGATCCCTGAATTCGGTGAAGCGAGAATCTTGAAGTTTTCCAAAATATCAGAAGTGATCGTCATATCGATGCCGTTTTGCTTAAAGGTCGCTTCTGTCATGACATCGCTGATGGTACCATCCAGCTCGCCTGCCTGCACCGCCACATTGCGGTCATTCGGGGAAGTGAAGGATTTGAGTTCCACAGTCAATCCTTGCTTTTCGAAAAAGCCTTCTTCTTTTGCTAGAATGATCGGAATCGCTGATTCAGCTGGTAACACCCCGATCGTCAATGGTTGATCTGTGACCGCAGCTTCTGTACTGCTAGTGCTGGAATTGCTGGTACTTGCTGTTTCGCCAGTGTTACCGCATGCGGCAGCGCCAACAGCGAATAGTGCTAGGATACTTGCTAAAATCGTTTTTTTCATTGGTTCATTTCCTCGTTTCTAAATCGTTGTTCAAAAGCAGCCATTGGTAGTGAGAACGGGATGACTGCCCGATGGAGTTCCATTGGCTTGGTTTGTGCCGTGTTGATACCTGGTTTGGTGGTAAATGCTAGAACAAAGCCTTCCTTTTCCAAGGTAGCGATCGTCTGCGGATCATAAAAACCAAAGGGATAGGCAAAAACATCCTTGATGGCCACGTGCTGATTGCAGCTTCGTAAGTCTTGCGCAAAGGCTGCTGGTGTTTCCCACATTGAACGCCCTTGCTGGTCCTTGCGTTCGTGAAAATGATCGGTATGGTTGGCATACTCGAAGACATCGCTCATTTCGGCTAATTCGGAGCCGCTCAATGTCCGCGAAACTTCTGGCTCGTAAGGCTGAGGGGCATCAAAAAGCCAGCCAGTCACGACAAAGGCTGTTGCCTTGAAACCAGCTTCTTTCAACAGTGGGTAGGCATATTCTTTCATCGATTGATAGCAGTCGTCAAAGGTCAGCAACACGGATTTTTCTGGTAGCGGCTGCTGCTGGAAATAAAAATCTTTGACTTCTGCAAGGGTCAACGTATGGTAATTTTCTGCTTTCAAAAAGTCGATTTGTTGTTTAAAATGAGAAGTGCTATTGAATAAGGGCAGAGGCAAGGCATCTTGATACCCGTCTGCGACTTTGATCGGGCGGACCTGATCATAAAGTTCTGCTTCGGGACGTATTTCATGAAATACGAGGGTCTGAAACATCATAAACCATCCTTTCTTGTCAATCACGCAAAAAATAGTATAGCATAAAATGTGAAAACCAACACAAATAATTTGAAGAAAGAAGTTTATTCTCTGATGAGTATTCTATTCGATTCCGTTTCCTTTACCTATGGAGACACCGCCATTTTTAAAAACCTTTCGTTTTGTTTTGAACAAGGCGCGACTTATGTGCTGCTGGGAGAATCGGGGATTGGCAAAAGCACGCTTTTATCCTTGATCAAAGGGTTGCAGCGACCGCAATCGGGCACGATCACTTACCAAGGCTGTTCCCCTGACAACATCGAGGTCGTTTTCCAAGAACTGCATTTGTTTCCTTGGCAAACAGTCTACCAAGCACTGGAAATGCCGCTGATTATCAATCAAACCCCTAGTGAGCGCCGTAAAAAACGGGTCGCCAGCTGTTTGGCTGAGTTGGGATTGACGCAGGTGCAGGACCGCTATCCGCATCAGCTTAGCGGCGGTCAAAAACAGCGGGCCGCCATGGGGCGGGGGCTGATCACACAGCCCGATGTTTTATTATTGGATGAGCCGACTGCTTCGCTGGACCAAGAAACCAAAGCAAACGCCCAAGCCATGATCGCTGCCCAACAGCAGCGCAGACAAAACAGCTTGATCGTGGTGACCCACGATCCAGAAGAGGCAGTGTTTTTGGGGCAGACGATTTTGCTGCTAAAAGATCAGGGCGTTACGCCGATCAGTAATCCATTTTACGGCAGCCAGCAGGAACGAGATTCGTTGGCTTTTTATGAAGTCGTCTTGCAGTTGAAAGAACAAATGAGGGAGGCGAGGCAATGAAACCCATCAAATCTTTTGCTTGGGGCTTCTGTTCGTTTGTCGTGGTTTGGTGGGGCGTAAGCTGGGTGACCAACAATCGCTCACTGCCTAATCCTTTAGAAACGGCCGAACGTTTTTGGGCACTGCGAGAAGTCTTACTGATCCACGCAGGTGCCAGTTTGCTGCGGGTATTTGCGGCGTTGAGTGGGGCGTTGCTAGTCGGGGTGCCGTTAGGAATCTTGATTGGGCGATCCCAAAGAGTGGATCGGCTGCTTGGTCCACTGCTTTACTTTTTATATCCGATTCCTAAAGTTGCGTTTTTACCCGTCTTTATGATTTTCTTTGGCTTAGGCAATCTCTCAAAAATTCTCTTGATTTTTGCGGTGATCGTCATTCAAGTGATCGTCTCGATTCGTGATGCAGTCACGAAGATCCCACCAGCGTATTTTCAGGTCATGAAAAATTATACCAACCAATGGCGCCATGTCTTGCGCTTCGTTATTTTGCCCGCGCTCATGCCCGCGCTTTTTGCCAGTGTGCGGGTCAGTATCGGGATCGCGTTGGCTTCCCTCTTTTTTGCCGAAAATTATAACACGACGTATGGTGTCGGCTATCTGATCTTAAGTGCGTGGTCAAAAATGGACTACCCACAAATGCTTTCGGGTATCCTCCTGATTGCTTTGATGGGCTATCTGCTTTTTGCCAGTATCGATTTGTTGGAAAAAGTGGTGTGCCGTTACCGACAATCTTAGAAAAAAATGATCGATTGATGAATGTTTGCGGCAGTTCGTGTATTTTTGAACAAAATGATTTATACTAAGGATATCTTATTGAGAATCATTCTCACTGAAAGGAAGACCTTACTATGAAAGAAATCGATCTGTCAAAAACGCTCTATGAACTTGTGGCACAATACCCTGAAATACAAGAAATCATGAGTCAACTAGGGTTTACGGCGATCAATCAACCAGGGATGCTGCAAATTGCTGGACGTTATATGACGATACCCAAAGGTGCTCAGATGAAGAAGATCCCCTTGGAAATGGTTTGTCTCGCTTTCGAAAAGCAAGGGTTTCTTGTGAAAGGAGCGACGAAATGAAAACTAACAGTCAAAGACAAGAACGGATCGTCGAAATACTGAGTTTGCTTCACCAAGGCGGTTCCTTTGAAGAGGCTAAACGCTTGTTTAACGAAGAATTTGATGGTGTGGATGTGACGGAGATCACTGCTGCTGAAAAAGCTTTGATCCAAACGGGGTTGGACCCTTCTGAGATTCAGCGTTTGTGCAATATTCATGCTGCTGTTTTCAAAGGATCGATCAATGAGATCCATGACTCCAATGAAGAATATGGGCAACCAGGCCATCCTGTTCATACCCTTAAATTGGAGAACCAAGTCCTGCAATCCTTGTTGACCGATGAGATCGACAGCCTCTTAGCCAAAATCAAAACCGGTGATTGGACGCCTAAAAAGCGTCTACAAGCTGCCTGCAATGATTTAATGCAGATTGACAAACACTATGCGCGAAAAGAAACGTTGATTTTTTCTTACATGGAGAAGTACGGCATCACTGCGCCGCCAAAAGTGATGTGGGGTGTTGATGATGATATTCGGGTTATGATCAAAGCGCTCAATGAGCTTTTGGCATCCGAAAAAGCTGCCTATAATCCAATTGCTGTCCAATGGGAAGCAGTCAAAAACGAGATCGAAGAGATGATTTTCAAAGAAGAAGAAATCATGGTGCCCATGACGCTGGATGTCTTCAGTCTTAAAGATTGGGAACAAATTGCGGCTGACAGTTTTGACATCGGCTTTGCCTTTATCCCAGAACCGCTTCCTTGGAAACCGAGCCAAGAATCCCTTGAAAAGGAACTGGCGGCAGAACCCGCACGGCAAGCGGCGATCAAACAAGCCCAAGAAACAACCGCTGGCATCGCAGCCGGTTTAGGATTCAATGACTTTCAAGTCACAGAACCGGAAGATTCGCCGCAAATTGCTGAACAGCCGACCGTTTCATTGCCTACTGGTAATCTGCAATTTGAGCAATTGGTGGCCATTTTTCAAACGTTGCCAGTGGACTTGACCTTTGTAGATAGTGAAGAGCGGGTGCGCTTTTATTCAGAAGGCAAGAGTCGCGTCTTTCCACGAACGAATTCGGTTTTAGGTCGTGAAGTCGTCAACTGCCATCCACCGAAAAGCATGCATCTCGTGCAACAGATTTTGGATGATTTTCGAGCGGGTACCAGGGAGACAGCAGAATTTTGGATCGATATGCGGGGCCGTAAAATCTATATTCGCTACTTTGCATTAAAAAATGAAGCAGGCATCTATTTAGGTTGTCTAGAAGTCACGCAAGACATTACAAAGATCCAAAAAATCGAAGGGCAAAGCCGGTTGTTGGATCAGTGAGCAGTTTGGAGAAAGGCTGATCCGTGTCTATTTGAAACGAAGCAAAAAAAAAGAAAAATCAATAAAACGCTTGCAACGTTTCTAGAAAAATAGTATAGTAAAGGCAATCAAATGGGTAGTTACTGATAATGCAGGCTATACCTTTTTACGTGTGTATGGATCCTACACATGTATTAAGGTATCGCCTTTTTTCATTTTAAGGAGGTGAGAAGCGTCTTGAAGATCAAAAAAATCTTAAACAACAATGCAGTTTTGGTCGGACAAGATGGCAAAGATTTTATCTGGATCGGTACCGGCCTTGGCTTCAAAATGAAACCAGGACAAACCGCCGATGAATCAAAAATTGAAAAAGTGTTTGTGCTTCATAAGAAATCCTCTGATCGTTTGATGGAATTGCTAGAGAATATTCCAATCCAATATGCGTCTCTTGCGGATGATATTATCCGTTATGGAAAGCAAGTCATTTCCTACCAATTAAGTGATTCCATTTACATCTCTTTGACGGATCACATCTATAATTTGATTCGCTTGAAAGAAGAAGGGATCAGCATCAACAATCGCTTGACTTGGGAAATCAAGCGTTTCTATCCCAACGAGTATGCAGTAGGAGAGCATGCGGTTCGATTGATTGAAAGCAAAACGCAATTCTCCCTAAATGAGGCAGAGATCAGTAATATCGCCATGCATTTTATTAATGCGCAAATCAATGACGATTCAGAGAAGATGGAAGATATCGAATTGCTGACACAAAAAATCAAAGACATTATTTCACTTATTCGTATTCACAATCGTGTGCACATTGATGAGAATAGTTTAGCTTTCGATCGCTTCGTCACCCATTTGAGATTCTTTTTTAAACGGATTGAAAACAAGGAAATCGTTGAAGGCGTCGGGAATCCTCTGTTAGTCCACGTGATTGATAAATATCCTAAAGCCTATGAAACCACCCGTTTGATTGGCGAATATTTAAATAAAACATTATATGACGATGAACAATTGTATTTAACGCTTCATGTACAAAAATTGATCGATCAATAATTCAAGGTGTTACTGGTAAAGCAGGCAAGACTTGACAAGGCTACAAGAAATGTAGTGTTGTTTGGTCTTGCCTTTTTTATTGGTTGTATAGTAGAGAAAGGAATGAATGAGATGCAATACCAAGAATTGAATGAACAAATTTTAAAGAATATCGGCGGAAAAGAAAACATTGCTGGATTGACGCATTGTATTACCCGTCTTCGGTTTAAACTTAAAGATGAATCAAAAGCCCAGACCCAAACGATCAAAAATTTGCCGGGGGTTGTCACCGTCGTCCAAAGTGGGGGACAATATCAAGTAGTTATCGGAAATCACGTAGGAGAAGTTTACAAAGAATTTACGGACATGATCGATATGAATACGGAAGAAACTTCTGGGCAAGAGGAAGAACCAAAAGGTATTTTAAACCGATTTATCGATATTGTCGCTGGTATTTTTACACCGATCATCAATGTCTTGATGGCAGCAGGGATGATCAAAGGGTTACTTGCTTTATTGACAACATTTGAAGTGCTGGATAAAGCATCAGGGACGTATTTGATTTTAAATGCGACAGGGGATGGATTGTTTTATTTCTTCCCACTCTTTCTAGGGTACACTGCTTCGAAAAAATTTGGGGGTAAACCCTTTATCGGAATGGCGATCGGGGCAGCATTAGTTTATCCGACGATCGTAGCAGCAAATGGCGGAAGCGAAGCGATGTATACCTTATTTGCAGGTTCTGTCTTAGAATCTCCAATCTATATTACTTTTCTTGGAATCCCTGTTATATTGATGAGCTATACTTCAAGCGTGATCCCGATTATTGCAGCTACTTATTTGGCATCAAAACTAGAAGCTTTCTTTTCTTTATTGATTCCACGAGCAGTGCGGAGTTTCTTTGTTTCTTTTCTGACCTTGATCATCACAGTGCCATTAGTCTTTCTAATCGTTGGACCGATTACTACTTGGGCAGGATTATTATTAGGGCAAGCATTGTCAGCTGCTTACGAGTTTAGTCCGATTATCGCGGGTATTGTTATCGGTGGATTTTGGCAAGTCTTCATTATGTTTGGCCTGCATTGGGGCTTTGTGCCGATCGCTTTGAACAACTATGCCACACTAGGGTACGATGTCGTGATGATGGCTGGTCTGGCAACACCTGTGGCGATGGCGGGAGTCACCCTCGCAATCTTTTTGAAAACTAGAAACAAAAAATTAAAAGAAATTGCCTTCCCTGCTTTTCTTTCGGCAATCTTTGGTATCACGGAGCCGGCACTGTATGGGGTAACCTTACCAAGGAAAAAAGCATTTTATACTACCTCCATCGCAGTCGCTGTTGCAGGAGGAATCATGGGATTGTTCAAAACGAGAGTCTATATCAATGGTGGGACAGGTATTTTCGCTTTACCACGATTTATTCACCCAGAAAATGGCATTGATAACAGCTTTATCGGGTTTGCCTTAGCTAGTGCCGTTGCCTTTGCATTAGGATTTTTGATCACGTTCTTTTATGCCTATAATCCTAAAAGTGATGACGAACCAACTAGTGAAGGAACTCAGGAAAAAAACGTGGAGCCATCGACACTGAATCATGAACTTGGACAAACTGTTCTCTATGATTTAGCAACACCAGTTAGAGGAACGATCATCCCACTAAAAGAAGTAAAAGACGAAGCGTTTTCCAGTGGATTGTTAGGGAAGGGATTAGCTGTCATTCCGTCAGAAGGAATGGTCTATGCACCAGCAGATGGAATCGTTTCAACACTTTTTCCGACAAATCATGCTGTGGGAATCACGACCGCAGATGGTGTTGAAGTTCTGATTCATGTAGGGATGGATACAGTGAATTTGAAAGGACAGTATTTCCAACCAGCCGTTGCCCAAGGAGACTCAGTAACGAAGGGACAATTACTTTTGAGTTTTGATAAAGACGCATTGGAAAAAGAAGGCTATTCCATCGTGACACCGATTATTATTTCAAACACGGCGGATTACCTAGATATTGTTGAAACAGACAAACAAGATGTTGAAAAACAAGATACCTTATTAACGGTCATTGGTTAGGAGGAAAGACAAGTTGAAAAAAAATATCTTTTTATTCGTAGCAGATCAGATGAGAAATGACGCACTCGCACATATGGGGAATCCCGCATCAATCACCCCTAACTTTGATGAACTGGCAGAAGAAGGGGTTTCATTTGAAAATGCCTACTGCCAAAACCCTGTCTGTGTGCCTTCTAGAAATAGTTTTCTGACAGGTTTTTATCCACATGTCAATGGGCATCGAACGATGCACTATTTGCAAAGAGAAGATGAACCCAATATTTTGAAAGAAATGAAGAATCAAGGCTATGAAGTCATCTGGATCGGCAGAAATGATGTGGTTCCAGGTGATAAACCAAAAACAGACTATTGTGATGAATATTATGACGGTGTGGTAGACGAAAACACTCGGGATGCTCAAAATAGTGAAGTCAATCATTCTGCTGATATGAACGAAGCCAGTAAACAGCTGTACGACCAGATGCTTTCAGGAGATACGTATTATTCATTTTATATGGGAAAATTACCAGACAGTGAGGGCTATGGCAAAACGGACTGGAATTGTGTGAAAAAGGCGTTGGACTATCTTGAACGCCGCAGTCAGGAAAAGACAGACAAACCATTTTTCGTTTATTGTACGATCTCATTCCCGCATCCACCCTATGCTTGCGAAGATCCATGGTATTCGAGTATTGATCGTCAGAAACTGCCGAAACGCCGGCCGAATATCAAAGATATTCCTAACAAAGCCTCAATGCTGTATGGCATCAATGAGAAACAGAATTTGAACGGTTGGACAGAAGAGCGTTTTGATGAATTACGAGCTACCTATTTAGCAATGGTTTCGCGTTTTGATCATCAACTGGGCATGATCAAAGAGAAGCTGCGTGAAACAGGCTTTTATGATGAAACAAACCTCATTGTTTTCAGTGACCATGGAGACTATACTGGTGACTACACGATCACTGAAAAAGTCCAAAACTGTTTTGAAGAGCCGATCACGAATGTCCCATTGGTCATCAAACCTGCTAAAACGATTGAAAGTGTGCCGCGAATCACCAAAGCACAAGCGGAACTGCTAGATTTACCAGCAACGATCGCCGAACTGGCTGAGTTCGATCTTTCCTATACACAATTTGGAAAATCATTGGTTCCTGTGATCGAAGGAGCCGAAGAGCACAAAGATGCTGTTTTTTGCGAAGGCGGACGCATTCATGGCGAGACACAAGCGATGGAGCTGGGGCATGGACCGAAATCTCCGTATTGGCCGCGGCTTGCGACACAGTATAGCGAAGGTCCGGAACATACAAAAGCAGTTATGTGCAAGATGGGAAACTATAAATATGTGATGCGTCTTTATGAGCATGACGAATTATATGATTTGGAAAAAGACCCAATGGAAATCAAAAACTTGGCGCTAGAAAAAGAATACGCCGAAATTGTCGAGAAAATGAAACAACGCGTTACTCGTTTTTATATGGAAACGACTGATTTTGTTCCGATGAAACGGGACAAACGCTAAATAAGTAAAAAAAGAATCGAGGCCTCCACATGAAACACATCTCCGTATTGATCAAGCCAGCATCCTCTCTTTGCAATCTGCGCTGCACCTATTGCTTTTATGCTAACGTCAGTTCCTTGCGCGAAGTGCGTTCCTTTGGCAAAATGAAAGAGGATGTAATGGAAAAGATGATTGCAAACATTTATGTAGACTTAGAAGCTGGCGATCATTTGACGTTGGCATTTCAAGGCGGAGAGCCGACGATGGCGGGGCTGAGTTATTTTAGAAAACTAACGGCTTATGTTGCGGCGCAAAAAAAGCAAGTGACAGTACACTATGCGATCCAGACCAACGGCATGGTGATCAATGACAAGTGGTGTCGTTTTTTGAAAGAGCATCGCTTTTTAGTCGGGCTGTCGATCGATGGGCATCCGCTTGCGCACGATCGGCATCGATTAGACGCCAAAGGGCGGGGGACCTTTGCTAGGGTTTTACAGACCAAGCGGTTATTGGATGCCTATCAGATCGAGTACAATGTCTTGTGCGTGTTGACAAATCCGTTAGCAAAGGAAGCCCAGCGTGTGTTTGACTTTCTCAAGGAAGAGCAGATTGCCTTTGTGCAATTCATTCCTTGTTTGGCTGATTTGGATGCCACATCAACCAACGACTATGCCTTGACACCAAGAAGCTTTGCTGGCTTTTATCAGCAGCTGTTGGCGTTTTGGCTGCAGGAATTGAAGCAAGGGCGCTACCTAAGTATCAAGCTGTTCGATGATTTACTGAATCTATTGGTGCGGCAGCAAGTAACTGCCTGCGGGATTCTAGGCAATTGCCAAGTGCAGTATGTGATCGAAGCCGACGGCAGTGTCTATCCTTGTGACTTTTATGTATTAGATGAGTTTCGCATGGGCTATATCCAAGAGCAAACGTTACGGGAATTGTTTTCTCAAGACTGTTCGCAGCAGTTTTTGTGCCAGAAAAAAGACATGCCTTCGAAGTGTACGCAATGTCCTTTCCAAAAAATGTGCCGAGGAGGCTGTAAACGAATGAAAGATGCAATGTACGTGGATAGTGAGGGTTTTTGCGGTTATCAGGAGCTGTTAAAAGACTTCACACCTAGAATCAATGAGATACTGGGGCTTTTGCAAGGGGTGAGACAATGATCGGACTGATTTATTTTCTCGTGATCGTCTTAGCAAATGCCGTAGGGGCAGTTTCGGGCATGGGGGGCGGCGTGCTGATCAAACCGATTTTCGATTTTATCGGCGCCCATTCTGTTGCTGCGATCTCTTTTTACTCGGCGACAGCGGTCTTCACGATGTCCATCGTTTCGACAGCTAGACAATTAGCCAGTGGACGGAAAATCAATTGGTCGATTGCCTTGTGGGTTTCTGGCGGCGCTGTGTTAGGCGGTGTTTTAGGCAATGTTGCCTTTGAACGGTTATTGCTGGTCTTTCGAGATGACAAGATGGTTCAGCTGATCCAAATCCTTGTGACCGTGCTAACACTATTGTTTGCTTTTTTGTATACAAAATATAACTGGCGTGGGTTTGCGCTGGAAAAAGTCGGCTGGTATGCAGCTTGTGGCTTGATTCTCGGCTTTCTAGCCAGTTTGCTGGGGATCGGCGGCGGACCCATCAATGTTTCTTTATTGATGCTGCTGTTTGCCATGCCGATCAAAGAGGCGACGATTTATTCAATTTGTACGATTTTTTTCTCACAGCTGGCAAAAATTTTGACGATCGCTTTTTCGACAGGTTTTGGTGCGTATGATCTGCAAATTTTGTGGTTTGTTATTCCAGCCGCGATCGTGGGAGGACTATTAGGCGCCAAGGCCAGCAACGTCCTGTCACCGCAGCGAGTGACACTGGTATTTCAAACTGTGATCGTGCTGGTGTTATTGATCAATCTGTACAATGGCTATCAATTATTGTAAAAAGGAGGCAAACAGATGCCCACGATTCCAGCAGGAACTTATCGAATCGGCACGAATACGATGGACGGCTTTGCCGAGGATCTTGAGGGACCGCAAATCAGCCTCGACAGCCCAGCATTTGCCATTGATGCCACGACGGTGACGAACCAAGCTTTCCAAGTTTTTGTGGAAGCAACAGGATATGTCACAGAAGCCGAGCGCTTTGGCTGGTCGTTCGTTTTTCACTATTTTTTAAGTGAGCAAACGAAACACCGCAGTCAAAAGGTACCAAATATGGCTTGGTGGTACGCGGTTAGCGGCGCAGATTGGCGTCATCCTGAAGGACCTGATTCAACGATTGCCCAGCGGATGGATCACCCAGTGGTTCAGGTGTCTCGCAACGATGCGATCGCCTATTGCCAATGGGCAAAAAAACGCCTCCCGACAGAAGCAGAGTGGGAGATCGCTGCAAAAGGCGGGACAAGTTTTGAAAAATATCCTTGGGGAAGGGAATTTTTGGCAGAAAATACCTATCATTGCAATATTTGGCAAGGAGAGTTTCCAAAAAGCAACACGCGAGCAGATGGCTTTGCCAATACAGCGCCAGCGAAATGGTATGAGCCCAACGGTTTTGGTCTGTATCAAATGATCGGCAACGTCTGGGAATGGTGCGTCAATCCTGCCCGCATCCCGCTGACACAGTTTCAACAACAGACGGGACAAACCTTTTGGGCAAGGAATCAAACACAAGATGATCAACTGTATGCGACTCGCGGTGGTTCGTTTTTGTGCCACGAATCCTATTGCAAACGATACCGAATTGCCGCTAGAAATGGTAATTCTGGGATGTCGGCAGCCAATAATTTAGGGTTTCGGTGTGTCAAAGACTTGGATCAGTAAACCGATAAAAGCAAAAGCGGCACCTATTCACGTGGATAGGTGCCGCTTGTTTTATTGCCATTCGGATTGATAATTTCCTTTGAGATCATAAACATAATTGATCTCGGTGCGATTACGAATCCCATTTAAACCAACGGTCCAAGTCCATTCGCCTTGGAAGCCGTTTAAAATGACGATGCTGACGCCAGGAACATAGTGATCCAGCTGAGCTGCTCGTGCCTCAGAATCCTTGATGATCTTGGGAATGACGCCCCAATCGATGGCATCAAAGGCAATGGTATCTTCCATCGAAAGCTCGATCGTATCGTCGTCTTTTTTCCATTTGGTCAACAGATTTTCTGGGTAATACCAATACTCGTCTTGCAGGCCTGTGTTTGGATTGATCACTCGCGCAACTGCATAAATGCCGCTTTTTAGCGGGACATTGCGGATGTGAAAACTATAGCTGACCAGTTGCAGCTCTTTGTCCTTGAATGAGGATTGATTCGGCAGCACCGCCATAATTTCTTTGGCACTGGCTTCTTCTCGAAAGAGTTGGCGGTCTACAGGTAAAAAGGTGGAAACTACGCCAATACAAAAGAGAATCACTGGCAGCAAGAGCAATGAGAATAACCAATAGAATGGCGATTTTTTGCGTTTCTTGATGCCGATGATCAGACCGATCAAAAAGACCAGCAGGATCCCTGCTACCCAAAAGTAGGGGAACAAACGAATGATCTGATGTCTGGTTTCAACGACTTGGTATTCATTCAGACCAAACCAATTTTCTGCGATGGTGAGGTTATTTAAAACAATGATTCCGCCAATAATACTTAAAATAAATAAGAAAATCAATAGCAAAAGCATCCGACCGAGTATCCGACGTATCAGCGAGGGTCTAGTAGGTGGGGTCATGAGTCACGTCCTTTTTATTTTTTCGAAAATAGTAGGTTAAATACAAGAGTAGTACAACTGGTGTTTTTTTTCAATGATTGTAGACAAAAAAACTGCATCCACAGATGCGACCTCAAAACGTTAGACCAAAAATCTAACTTTTTGGGGTCAGGACATCGCAGATGCAGGTTTTATTTTCATTTAGTCGAGGGTTTGTTGGCGGGCGATAGCTGGAAAGAATTTCAGGCTATACAAGGCGCTGATCCCAACTAGAATATAAATGACGCGGGCAATGATCGACGTGCTGCCGCCGGTGATCGCTGCGACAAGGTCAAACTCGAAGGCGCCGACCAGCAGCCAATTGATACCGCCGATGATCAATAAGGTCAGTGCGATCCCATCAAATGTTTTTAACATAGGAAACTCCTCTCTAGTTGTCGTCCCATCAACGTTCATCGTCGGTGATGGTGACATCTTTTTCTTTCTCGCCTTCTTGATTGCGCTCATTATAGATATAGACATGGCGAACGATTTTAATCAGTGGGCGAATGGTTAAAAAGACTCCGCCGATCAAATAGGCGATCGTTCCGTATAGCGCAGGCAAACTAGTTAATGAAACGATACTTCCGAAAATATAAAACAAGCCCGTCAAAATATCATTCGTAAGTGAGATCAACATGTAGCGATTTTGAAAGTAGATGCGAAAGCGGCTTGCCTTGATGATCACATCTTCTTCTTTTCCCGGATCGACTTGATGTTCACTCCGTTTGATTTTTGGCATAGGTGCCATCACTGCTCCTTTATTTTTGCTAAGGTTTCAAGACAACTTTGATGTTCTTGTCTTCTTTTTTGTCAAAAATGTCATACGCTTTGGCAGCATCTGCTAAAGGCATCGTGTGGGTGATGATCTGTGACGGGTCAAACAAACCGTCTGCAATCATGTCATAAATTTTTGGCATCAAATGGATCACAGGTGCTTGCCCGTGTTTGACATCGATGTTACGCATAAAGAATTCTTGCAATGGATAAGAAGAAGCTGGTGTCATGTAAACGCCAGTGATTTGGACGGTACCAAATTTTTTGACTGCTTTGGCGGCCATCTGGATCGGTGAGATCGTTCCACTTTGCAAGCTGACTAGGTTTTTGGCTTTTTCTTTGACGGGTTCTAAACCATCCATCCCAACGCAGTCGATGATCACATCAGCGCCACCTTTGGTCAGCTCATACAGTTCATCAGCACTAGTAGCCAAATCATCCAATTGGAATGTTTCGACTTGATTGTAGCTGCTGGCTTTTTCTAAGCGATGAGCAACAGGGTCCACGGCAATCACCCGCTTAGCGCCTGCCATCACGGCAAATTTTTGGGCAAACAACCCAACTGGGCCTGAGCCTAAGACGATCACGGTATCATCCTTTTTGACGCCAGCGTTTTGGACACTCCAATACGCTGTAGGTAAGATGTCAGATAAAAACAATACTTTTTCATCAGGGATCGTTGATTCAGGTACGATAAACGAAGTGAAATCTGCGAAAGGAACCCGCAAGAATTCGGCTTGACCGCCCCAGTGGTTGCCGTTCATTTTTCCGAAACCGAATAAGCCGCCATACAATGTATCTTCTGAAGAATTGTCGCATTGACTTTCCATTTCATTTTGACAAAAGTGGCAATGGCCGCAACCGATATTGAAAGGGATGACGACGCGGTCGCCTTTTTTTAGTTTCTGTACTTGACTGCCAACTTCTTCGACAATACCCATTGGTTCGTGACCAACGACATAGCCTTCTTCCAAAACCGAGCCGCCATGGTGGTAAAGGTGGAGATCAGAGCCGCAGATCGCAGTTGCGGTGATTCGGATGATCGCATCCGTCGGTTCTAAAATCGTTGGATCTTCTACACGACGAACGTCCATTTTTTGATTTCCTTGCCAGGTTACTGCTTGCATCATTTTTCCTCCTTGTTTGTTCAGATAAGTTCGGACAATCACTAATTTTTTCAACAACACGTTTTTACTTTTTAGTAACAGATAATTTAATTCTGCAAGGATTTTAACGATTTGACAACGAAAACGCTCAAAACGGTTGATTTGTTTTTTCTTCATCAATGGTTTAAAAAAAGAAAAACAGATGATTTGCTAAAAAAGTGAAAGCGTGACACTATTAAAGTGAAGCATGCATGCGTTACGAGTATCTAACGGAATCTGCATCAACCAGTGACAAGAAATGAGGAGGGATGATCATGGATCTAACGATTCGAGGAAAAGCTTCCTGCACGAATTGCAATGAAAACTTTGATGGGAAGCTGGTCGTTCATTTACAAGAAGACAGCGAGGGGCAATTAACCATGGTACCACCGTTGGAAACGAATGAATTGGCAGAAGATGAAATCGCTATTCATTATGCTTACGGGGAAGTGAAGGAAGCCATCGAAGGAACCTTCGTATGTCCAAACTGTCAGACTGAAAATGAGGTTCGGATTGAAATTCCGACCGAGCTATTAGATGGCTCAATGAATTAAATGAATAATCAAATTGAAAAAGCTCTCTGTTCCTTGAACAGGGAGCTTTCGTTACCTATTGGTCATTGGTTTGTTTTGTGCCATCAATGATTTGGACATTGAAGTCTCGTAAGATGTCGAGTCCTTGTGACTCGTGGTTTTTACCAGCGACTAATGTTTTATTGATAGTAAAATCAGCGTCAGGAAAGGCGCTTTGGATCTCGATGGTATTGGAAAGGACACAGATGTTGGTTTCAACACCGGTGATTTCGATTTTCTTTTCTTCTTCAGGTTCAAATAGATTTTTCTTAATGTCGATCAAGACTTCAGGTGGAATACTGTAATAGTATTTCTTGACGACTTTTTCATTTTCGAGAGGCTTAAGTTCTGGGATCAGCTGCAGGGCATCGGCTTCTTCATCAGGTGTTCCTTTGACTTCGATTGGAATGTCGCGGGTGTGTAAGATGTACTCCCCATCCGCCCGTGCTTGTTCTAGGCGCTTGGCGATTCGTTTGACGAGAGCGGCGCCATCTGGCACATACGCTTCGTTCTCTTCATCGAGAATTTGGTTTTGCATATCGACAATGACTAGCATGTGGTTACTCCCTTTCTATAAACATCATTTGTCAAATGGTCTGACGTGAGGTTGAAAAATAGGTGCTATTTCTATGATGCCCCACTTTTTTTATATTTTCAAAGAAAACGCTCTTCTTGTCGAGAAACGGTAAAAACGTTATTTTTTTATTCGAATCACGATGCTTTTTGTTTGCTGAAAAGAAGAAGTAGTGATTGCTTTTAAATAGTACATTAAAAATAAATGAAAGTAGGTTAGGTTAAATGAGAAAGTTATTTTATATGGGGACTTTGCTTTTTTCAGTTGGTGTACTGGCGGCAGGATGCGGCAACAGTGAAACCGCTGATTCCTCGGGGAATGAGTCAGCAGATGGCAAAACGACGTTGGACTTTTGGTCCTTCTGGGGGTCTGGTGCAAGACAAGAAGTAATTGAAGAAATTATTGATGATTTTAATGCGTCACAAGATAAAATCGAGGTCAAATATAGCTACCAGCCTTGGGGCGATATTTGGACAAAATCACTGTCGTCGATCACTGCTGGCAATCCGCCTGATGTTATTGTACAAGATATTAATTCTGTTGCTCAGCGGGCAGAAGCGCAGCAAGCAACGAATTTAAGTGAGTATATCGAAGAGGGCTTTTCTGATGAATTTTATCCGCAATTATGGGATACAGTGGAATACGAAGGGGATGCCTATGCCGTTCCTTTCAATACAGATACGCAAGTGATTTTCTACAATAAGACACTCTTTAAAGAGGCTGGTATCAGTGAAGAGCAACTGCCACAAACGTGGGAGGAGTTAGAAACAGTTGCTCGGAAATTAGATGTCAAAAACGGTGATGACTTTGAGCGGATCGGCTTTTACCCATTGTGGAATTTAGGCGCTGACGTGTGGGCGTTGAATGCCGACGATGGCGTCAGCTGGTTTGACAAGGATGAGAACGTCAAAATCGATACAGACAACAAAGTGGAAGCGTTGGAATGGATCTTAGACTGGCAAGAGTATTATGGTCAAGATACCATCAATCGCTTAGAAGCTGAATTTGGTTCAGGGGTTGCCGATCCATTCATTTCCGGATTAGTGGCGATGCGTGCGCAAAACATCAACTACTACTCAAGTTTAGCAGAAAATGCACCAGATGACTTTGAATTTGGGGTCATTCAAATTCCTGAAAAAGAAAGTGGCTCTGGTCACTGGTCATGGGGCGGCGGGTTCGTCCTAGAAGTGCCATACGGTGCCAAAGATCCTGAAGCGTCCTATGAGTTTATCAAATACTTGTCGACACCAGAAGTTCAAGAGAAATTTGGTGAGAAGAGCTTTGATATCATGGCGAATCGGACAGCCAACGAAAACTTGGTCAACAACGACAATCTAGATGAAAACGGCCAAATGATCTACCAAATGGCGGATGAAAACTTTGCCAATACGGTGATCACGCCTGTGCCATTGACAGCGCCTGACTTCAGCAGTCTTGTCAATGAACAGATCGACCAAATCATGCTAGGCAGCAAAACACCGGCTGAAGGGTTGGCAGATGCGCAAAAAGCGGTGGAAGATCTTGTTGAGCAAAACAAATAAACCTCAAAACGAGCGTTTTTAAAAAAGAAGGAAAGTCCAGTCGGTTAGCGGACTGGGCTTTGCTTTCTGCTTTGCGAAGCGGACATGTTTTCTTGAACAAACAATGAGTAAAAATAGAATGGAGTGGAAGGAATGCCAAAGAAGCGTTCAAAAAGTAAACGGCAAGAAGCTCTTTGGGGCTACTTCTTCGTAGCACCATTTTTGCTTGGGTTCGTGGTGTTTATGTTAGGGCCCATGCTGTTTTCCTTCGTAGGAAGCTTTACCGATTACAATCTGACTTCGAAAATGAATTTTATCGGCTTTAAGAACTTTACCCGCATGTTCACGCAAGATACCCTGTTTTGGAAATCTCTCTATAACACGGCGTATTTTGTACTCTTCAATGTTCCCTTAACCACGTTGTTCAGTGTCTTTCTAGCCACGTTATTGAATCAAAAAATCCGCGGAATCAGTTTTTTCCGAACCACCTTTTACTTGCCAGCGATCCTTTCAGGGGTTGCCGTCTACGTCTTATGGATGCAATTATTATCTCCTTCCGCAGGATTGATCAATACCTTCTTGAGCTGGTTCAATATCAAAGGTCCAGCATGGCTGTTTGATCCCGAATGGACGAAACCAGCGTTGATTTTGATGAAGATTTGGAGTTCGGGGGGCGCGATGCTTTTGTATCTAGCTACCTTGCAAAATATTTCACCGACGCTGTACGAATCGGCTGAGATCGATGGGGCGGGAGTCTGGGCGAAATTCAAAAATATTACGATCCCTTTGATCACGCCAATCATCTTCTATGATGTGATTACTTCAACGATCGGTTCTTTTCAAATTTTCCAAGAAGCATACGTGATGACCAAAAATGGTACCGGCGGTCCTGCAAATTCACTGCTTTTCTATAATTTGCATATGTGGAACAAAGCCTTCGTCGCCTTTGATATGGGCTATGCGATGGCCATGTCGATGATCTTGTTCTTGATCGTCTTAGTCTTGACCTTTATCAATCTCAAGCTGGCACCACGCTGGGTTCACTATACCGGAGGTGGCAGCTAATGGAAATGACGACAAAAACACGAAGCAAATCAAGCCAACAGCGAGTCAAAAAAATCATCAGCTATGTGGTGATGTCGATCATCGGGATCGTGCTGCTGATTCCGTTGCTGTGGATGGTCTTTACGTCATTGAAACCGATGGAGGAGATCGTGCGCTACCCGCCGACCTTTTTCCCAGAAGAAATCAATCTTGGCAATTATTTGGAGACTATCAACGCCTTTCCATTTTGGCAGTATGCAAAAAATACGTTATTCATTACCGTCTTAGTGGTCTTCGGGAATGTCTTATCAAATTCCTTCATTGCTTATGGGTTTGCAAAATTGGCCTTTCCAGGAAAAAATCTGATCTTTGCCCTCGTCTTGTCTACCATGATGATTCCTGGCTTTGTGACGATGATCCCGCAATATGTCTTGTTTTCCAAAATCGGCTGGGTCGGCACCTATCTGCCGCTGATCGTTCCAGCGTTTTTCGGCAACGCCTTTAACATTTTCTTGATGCGGCAGTTTTACTTGTCTGTCAACAATGAATTGATCGAAGCCGCTAAGATCGATGGCGCCAATCATCTTTATATTTGGAGCCATCTAATGATCCCATTGACGAAACCCGCGCTGATCACGATTGCCATCAACTCCTTCAATGGGGCGTGGAATGATTTCTTAGGACCATTACTGTATATTCAAAACCAAGAAAAGTACACGCTGCAGATTGGCCTGCAAGTTTTCCAAAACCAATCAACGACCCAGTGGAACTACTTGATGGCAGGAGCAACGCTTGTGCTATTGCCGACGATCTTGCTGTTCTTCCTCGCTCAACGCTACTTTATTGAGGGAATGGATCTGACGGGAGGTTCCAAAGGATGAGAACAAAAGTTACCCCGCAACGCTTAAACCAAGCGCTGTTGACTGGCATCAACTGGCTTCCGCATTTACTGGTTTTACAAGGCATGTGGCTGTTGTATTCCTTGCCTTTGATCACGAGTACCACCGCTAGTCGAGCATTGATCGAGACGTTGACGGAACTGCGTAACGATGGCTTGGAGGCAAGCAGCAAAGCTCATTTTCAGCAAGCATTTCATCAGCAGTGGGCAACAAGAAAAGGGCAAGACCGTTTGCTCAGTCTATTCTTCTTGCTGCTTTTAGCGGACAGCTTTGTCTTTAGCCGTCTGCAGCACCCGCTGTTTCAAATCGCTAGTTACGCGTTAGCGTTCACCTTTGGCTTGTTTTGCTTGGTCTTACTTTATCAAACGAGGCTGCTTCACACCTATCCGCAGCAGCCCAGCTCATTGTTTTATAGTTTTTACCAGTTTGCTCGTTCACCCAAACGAGTACTGGCGCATCTTTTAGCAACAGTGACGCTTGTCTTGACCTTTTTGCTGTTTGGTCCAGTCTACTTATTGGTCTTAGGAATCAGCACCTTGTATTTAGTCAATGTCTTGCTCTGTGACCAAGCGCTCAAATAGAAAACAAACGGGTATCCCGAAACTTCCTTAGTGAAAAGCTAAGGAGTTTCGGTTTTTTTGTGAAAAGAAGGTTGACAGGGTCAAAAATTATGCCTATGCTGAATGTAAATTTAGTAAACAGTAAACAGATGAGGTGCAGCTATGGCAAGTATGAGAGATATCGCGAAATTAGCCGGGGTGTCGGTAGCAAGTGTTTCTAGAATCCTTAACAATGATGAAACCTTCAGTATCAATGAACACACGCGTCAGCGAGTCATTGAGATCGCCAATCAAATGAATTATTCAAAAGAAAAAAATCAACCCCATTCCCGTGAAGTCGGCGACCAAAACACGATTGCCATCATTACCCGCCACGATCGAGAGTCGGAAAGAAACGATCCGTATTTTATGATGATCCGCAATGGGATCGAAAAGGAAGCGGCGAAGTGGCGCTTAAAAACGATTCGGGCCTTTTCCATGCGGGAGCCTCAAAAAGATTTGGCACAATTGGCGAAGTATGGCGCAGTCATTATTATTGGAGAGATGACCAGCGATGCTTTGGCAGAGATCAGTCAGCAAAATGCCAATATTATCCTGGTGGATAATTATAGTGAAGCACCCAGCTACGATTGCATCCAAACCGATTTTGCCCAAAAGACTCACCAGATCCTCACGTTGTTAAAAGAGAAGGGCCATGAGAATATTGCCTTTGTGGGCGGTGTTGCCAGCCGAGTGACGATTTCTGGCGAAGTCGTTTACGATGAACAAGAGATTCGAGCAGAAAATTATCGCCAATGGATGCTGCTCAATAAATTGGAAAAGTTCACAACCGTGCTGCAGGGGAAATGGTCACCAGAGACTGGTTTGCATTTTGGTCAGCAGATCGCGCAAATGAATCCTCGCCCCACAGCGATCGTCGTTGCCAGCGATCCTATGGCTGTCGGGGTTTACAAGGCACTCGCTGAAGCGGGGCTATCGATTCCTAAAGATGTGTCAGTCGTTAGTTTTGATGATATCGAAATGGCGCAATTTATGACGCCCGCACTGTCTTCCGTCAAGATGAAAGCTGAAGAGATGGGGCAGATGAGTGTCGAATTAGCGAAAAATAAAATCCTTGGGGTGCGGACGATGCCTGTTCGCGTCGTTTGTGGCAGTGAATTGATCATTAGAGAATCGATTGCCGAAAAAGATCAGTGACGTCTGATCTTTTTTTATTTTAGGGGTTGTGTAAACATTAACTAAACAACTATACTGATTGTAGTAAACGTTTACAGTTAAAAATAAAGGAGAAAACGAAATGAAGTTTATTGATAAATTAGCCGAAAAGATGGTGCCTTTTGCTCAGATCATTGCCAACAACAAATACTTGTTAAGTCTTCGTGATGGGTTTATGGTCGCTTTTCCTGCAACAATGTTTGCGTCAATTATGATTATTATTCAAAATCTGCCTGCTACTTTCGGACTCTCGGAAAAACTTCCAGAGGGATTCATCACGTTTCTAAACGACTTTTTTGGTCCTATCGGAAATGCGACCATGAGTATCACCGCTATTTTCGTTGTTTTTGGGATCGGCTATCAGTTGGCTGGCAAGTATGGACAAGCCAAATTATTTGCGGGTGCCATCTCACTGTCTTCGTTTTTGATGCTGCTGCCTTTTGGCTCATCCGAAGAGTTAGGTACAGTGATCCCCTTGTCGAAATTAGGGGCTGAGGGAATGTTTGTCGGAATCATCACGGCCATTATCGCTACGCAGATCTATTGCAAAATCAGTGCGGCTGGGCTGACGATCAAAATGCCAGATTCGGTTCCGCCAATGATAGCAGAATCCTTTGTCGCCATCATTCCTGGGGCGGCACCGTTGTTCCTTTTCAATTTGATCCGCTACTTGTTCACCTTTACTTCATGGGGCAATGCCGTTGACTTCGTTTATGAGATTTTGCAAAAACCATTAATGGGCTTAGGCGGTACGTTGCCAGCAGTACTGATCGCCGTCTTGTTCACCCAATTCTTCTGGTGGTTTGGGATTCACGGAACACTAGTGGTCAATGCGGTGATCGATCCAATCATGAATGCGTTAGCGATCGAAAACTATGAAGCTTACAAAGCAGGGGCGGAACAACTGCCCCATATCATTAACACTACGTTTATGGGCGTGTTCGTCAATCAAGGAATGCAGCTGGGGATCTCGATTACGATGGCCTTCTTTATCGCTCGTTCGATTCGGATGAAAAAATTAATGAAGACGGTGATCGCTCCATCTGTTTTCAACGTATCTGAACCGATGACCTTTGGTTTGCCGATCGTCTTGAACCCGATCGCTTTTGTCCCATGGATCTTAGCGCCCTTAGCCAGTACGACGATTTCTTACTTTGCGATCGCCGCAGGCTTGGTGCCACGACCAATTGGAGCAACGGTGGTTTGGACGACCCCTGTTTTCTTATCTGGTTGGTTAGGCACGGGTTCTGTTGCCGGCGCAATCTTACAGTTAGTGACGGTTGCCGTAATGACCTTGATTTGGGTGCCATTCTTGATCGTAATGGATCGCGGGTACTTGAAAGAAGAAAAAGCGGAAGCGGCATTAAATGAACAAGCGACATCTGAAACGATCAATCAAAGGGTAGAAGAAAGATAAGCCCAGAAACGGAAAGGAATGCAATAGCGCACCCTTTAGAAAGGAATTTGTGATGAGAACCGATACATTGTCTTGCAGTTATCAAATGAATACCACACCTACGGACTTTTCCCGTGTGTTATTGGCGGAACAAGAGAAATTCTTTCTAGCCAAACAAGCCCAAGAACCGTTCGGGGAAGGCTGCCGTATTGAAACGATGATCCAAACCAAAACCGCCCCGCGGTTGGTACCTGCCGTCATGACGGTCAAAAAAATTGCCGCGGATGAGCTGTGGCTTCGTACGACCCATGAAGAAGGAGTGATCGATCAACGGTACAGTTTTGCACCAGGACGAAAAGGGAAGCTGCAAGTCACGTATTCGGAACAAAGCCGTTTTGAGCAGCAGAAAACAACCTACAGTTTTATGCTGGCGGCGCTGTTTTACAAATTCTTTTTCAATCGCGGCGTCAAAAAACGCTTGCGTTATCTTGAAGCAGCTTGTCAACGAGCAGGGACAAATGAAAAAAATGGGGAAAATTGAGGATAGCAATGATAGAAATTAGGAATGAACAACTCTTTCACTTATACAATGAAAAAATTAGTTATATCATAAATGTGTTACCAAATCAGCAACTGGGTCATGTCTATTTTGGGCCATCTCTAGGCACACTGGCGCCGTTTGATCAAGCGTACCTTGAGAAAAAAGAGAATAAATCGGCAGGAACCGTCAAATTTTTTAAAGCAGACAATCTTTTTACCTTGGCGGACCGTTTTCAAGAATTGCCAACGTATGGGACTTCTGATTTTCGAGAAGGGGCAGTGTCGGTTTTTGAGGAAGAAACCCCTCTTTATGTTGATTTTAAACTTGTGGCTTTTCACTGTTTTGAGGGCAAAGAACGAAAGCTGGCGCAACCAGCCAGCTTTGCTTCTGCCGATGAAAGCCAAAGCATCGTCTTTGAATTAGTAGATCAAGAGCGACAGCTGGAAATGGCGCTCACCTATACGATCTTCAAAGGATCAGGAACCATCACGCGGCAGCAAACACTGACCAATACGGGGAGCAAGCCGAGAACCATCCAGCGCTTTTTGAGTGGTGTCTTGGAGCTGAAAAATCGCGATTTTGAACTGCTGCATCTTTCAGGCGCATGGCTGAAAGAACGGCACATCAAGACGGTCCCTTTGACCCAAGGGACGATCAGTGTCGGCTCGTTAAAAGGAGCGTCTGGTCATCAGCACAATCCTTTTGTCGCCTTAAAAGAACAGCAAGCCACCAATGACACTGGTCACGTCTATGGTGCCAACCTGATTTATTCGGGCAACTTTTTGGCGCAAGCGGAAATGGATGAATGGGACAACGTTCGATTGATGTTGGGGATACATCCTGAGCATTTCAGCTGGCAGCTTTCACAAGGAGAAACTTTTGAAGCCCCAGAATGCCTCTTCACCTTCACCGCTGCTGGTCTGAATGGCTTGAGTCAAGAATCCGCCCAATTTATCGAAAAGCATGTGATTGCCCCTTATTGGCAAAAGCGGCAGCGGCCGATCGTCTTTAATAATTGGGAAGCGACTTATTTTGATTTTAATGAAGAAAAGCTGTTGACCTTAGCCCAAGAAAGCAAGGCGTTAGGGATGGAGTGCTTTGTGCTTGACGATGGTTGGTTTGGAAAACGCAACGACGACCGCAGTTCATTAGGCGATTGGGTGGCGGACCCTGCCAAATTTCCAAAAGGAATCGGGTCTTTTGCTGAGAAAATTCATGCCATGCAGCTGCAACTGGGGATTTGGTTTGAACCAGAAATGGTTTCGCCAGATAGTCAGTTGTACCAAGAGCATCCTGAGTGGGTAGTCAAGCATCCTTATGAGCGGATCTCTGTGGGGCGCGGACAATACGTGTTGGATTTTACCAATCCAGCAGTGGTCGAGGCGATTTTCGAAGCGATGCAAAAAGTGATCCTTGAAACCAAGCTAGATTACATCAAATGGGATATGAACCGCAATATCACTGAAGCTTACTCTCCCTATTTAGCGGAACAGGGAATTTCTCAGACGGAGTTTTATCATCGCTACATTTTAGGTCTTTATCGCTTATATGAAAAAATCTTAGCTGCGTTTCCGACCCTTTTGATCGAAGGCTGTGCTGGCGGCGGGGGCAGATACGATTTAGGGATCTTATTTTACAGTCCGCAGATTTGGCCTAGTGATGATAGTGATGCAGTGGAACGTTTAGCCATCCAAAGCGGAACGTTGTTAGGGTATCCTTTGTCCTCCTTCAGCAATCACGTGTCGGCGGCACCAAACCACCAAGTCGGCCGGGCAACGTCTTTAGCCTTTCGGCAAACCGTCGCAATGTTTGGGCCTTTGGGGTATGAACTCGATCTCTTTCACTTGTCTGAAACCGAAAAGCAGGCGATCAAATCCCAAATCGTCTTTTATAAAAAACAGCGGCAATTGCTGACCTTTGGCACTTTTTACCAGCTGCAGCAGTTGGACCATGCCAATGAAACGACTTGGGCAGTGTATGACCCACAAAACGAAGAAGCATTGATTGCTTTCTTTCGCGTGCTGGCACAAGCCAATCCGACGGCGGAAGACTTTTTGCCCGCAGCCTTTCTTAATGCCCAACAGGTGTATCAGGTCAATGGCGAAACTGTCTCTGGTCAGCTGTTAAGGCAATTAGGGTTGCGTAAACCCTATCAGTTTAATGCCGTCAACCATGGAACAGCGCAAGTCACTGGCGATTTTCAATCATTTGTCTACCAGTTACAAGCCAAAAAAGGAGTAGAATGATGAGCAATCAATTGTTTGATCAGCAGTTTATGCATGGCGGGGATTACAACCCCGATCAATGGCTGGCTTATCCAGAAATCTTGCAAAAGGATCTTGCCCACATGCAGCAAGCCCATGTCAACACCGTCACATTAGGGGTGTTTGCTTGGAGTGCCTTAGAGCCGCAAGAAGGCGTTTATCAGTTTGACTGGTTGGATCGAGTGTTTGATCAGATCCATGGCATCGGCGGCAAAGTCATTTTGGCCACTCCTAGCGGTGGGCGGCCTCAATGGCTAAGCCAAAAGTATCCTGAAGTCAATCGGACCAACGCCCAAGGGCAAAAACATACCCATGGGTTTCGCCACAATCACTGTTACTCTTCACCGATCTATCGGGAAAAGGTGACGCAAATCAATCAGCAGTTGGCAAAACGTTACGGCAAGCATCCGGCATTAGCCATGTGGCATATCTCCAATGAGTACTCTGGGGAATGCTTTTGCTCCTATTGTCAGGAAAACTGGCGCAGCTGGCTGCAAAAAAAATATGGTGATTTAGCCACGTTGAATCATGCCTGGTGGACTTCTTTTTGGGGCGGTACTTACTCCGATTGGTCGCAGGTTTTACCGCCTTCACCTTTAGGGGAACACAAAGTGCATGGCATGGATCTTGATTGGAAACGATTTGTCACAGATAGGACGATCGATTTTTATTTGCATGAATGTGCGCCGATCCGTCAGCTGACACCGGACATTCCTGTGACGACGAATTTTATGGCGGAAGGACATGCTACCCAAGATTTTATTCCTTTAGAAGGCATTGACTACAGCAAGTTCGCTCGTCATGTGGACATCGTTAGCTGGGATAGTTACCCTGATTGGAACAACAACTTTGAATCCTTGGCAGCGACAGCGATGAAATCCGCCTATGTACATGATCAATACTGGTCATTGAAGAAACAGCCCTTTTTAGTGATGGAATGCACGCCGAGTTTTGTTAACTGGCATTCCTTTAATAAAGCGAAAAAGCATGGTGTCCATCAGTTGAGTGCCATGCAGCAGATCGCTCACGGCTCAGATAGTACCTTGTATTTTCAATGGCGCCAATCCCGCGGCAATTCAGAAAAATTCCATGGGGCAGTCGTGGGACATGATGATTCCACGGAGAATCGGGTCTTCAAAGAAGTTGCGGCTTACGGCAAGCGCTTGGAAAAAATCAAAGAGATTCAAGGAACCACAAGAAAAAAAGCAGTGGCGATCCTTTTTGATTGGGAAAGCAACTGGGCATTGAAGCGAGGCGGTGGGTTTGGTCGACCAACCAGACGGTATCCGCAAACGTTGCAGGAGCATTATCGTTATTTCTGGGAACAAGACATCGCTGTCGATATTTTGACGCCAGAGCAAGATTTTTCTGACTATCAGTTGGTGATCGCTCCAATGCTTTACTTGATGACATCAGAGACGATGGCAAAACTTTGCCAGTATACACAAGCCGGTGGTACCTTGATTTCCAGTTACTTTAGCGGCATGGTCAATGAAACCGACTTGTTGTATCTGGGGGGCTTGCCACAGCCGTTGCGAGCATTATTAGGCATCAACGTGCTGGAGCTGGAAACTCTTTTTGACACTGAACACAATCAGTTGGTTTTTCAAGGACAGCCCTTTGAAACACGGGACTATTCTGCAATCATCGAAGCCGAAACAGCGGAGGTACTAGGGGAGTATCAAGCGGATTTTTACCAAGGAACACCTGCGATCACCAAACATACCTTTGGTGCCGGCACCGCCTACTATCTGGCGGCTCGCACCAACTATGACTTTTTCGAACAGTTTTATGCCTCTTTGGTCCGTGAGCTGTCCTTGGCAGAGGAAAGGATCGCGCATGCCAATCCTGCAGTCTCGATCCAAGGCAGGATCAGTCCAGAACGAACGTACTTTTTCATCATGAATTTTTCTGAGAAAGAGCAGACACTACACTTGATCAAAGAAGTCGTTGATTTAGAGACCAATCAAGCAGTCCCTCAAACAGCAACCTTGGCGCCGTATGAAGTGCGAGTGGTTTATTTTAACAATTAGCTGACCATCAAAAAAACGTCCCTTTCGATAAATGCAGAAAGGGACGTTTTTTTGATGAATGGTTTATCAGAAATCATTCTGGATCGGATGCTTGGTGCTTTTTCATCCATTGAGGCAATGCGGCACTGATTTGTGTCGGCAAAACGACATAGTGCTCTTTTGCCAATGCTTCGCCAATCAGGCTATGGAGATAGACAGCCGCTTGGATCGTTTCCTCTGTTTTTTCAAACTGTGCCAAAAAGCTGGTGATCATGCCTGCCAGTGTATCCCCCATGCCGCCGGTCGCCATTGCGGGTGTTCCGAGGGGATTTTGGGCGATGCTGCTGCCGTAAATTTGTGTGCGATGGCTTTTTAAGACTACCAGACTTCCGAGTTTTTGTTGGGCTTGCTGGTTGTTTTCTTCTGTCTGGTCGGCAATTGCCAGTCCGCTGAGCCGTTGCCATTCCATCTGATGCGGCGTGAAGACGACTTGTTCAGGAAAGGGGATGATCAGCGGATATTTGGCAGCCAAATTGATCGCCGAACCATCGATCACCAACCATTGGTGTTCTTTTTGGGCAGAAACGATCCGCTGCAGCAGATCAAAATTGCTTTTTCCTTCGCCTAATCCAGGACCAATCAGTAGGATGTCTGCCGATTCGGTGACCGTATCGATCAGTTCTGTTTGCTGCCAATCGACAAACATCGCTTCAGGCAAGCGGGCGTGCAGGGCGGTTCGGTTGACGCCATCGGAGATCACGGTGGTCAAACCAGTTCCCCCATACACACAGGCTTGCGCAGCCATTAAGATCGCCCCACCGAATTGGCGGTTGCCCCCTACTAAAACGGCTCGGCCAAAAGTGCCTTTGTGGCTTTTTGTCGGGCGCTGTTGGATCACTTTGGATAAAATTGCAGAATCAAGTTGCTCCATGCAATGACTCCTTTCGTTAATCAAAATCGAGTTATATTTATTATACCTGTTTCCTAGAAATTTCATAGAAAAGACCCATGGAAAAAGGCGCAATTTTTTTTCCTTTTTTGGTTTAAGAGTGTTATCATAAATAGCGAGAACAGAAATGGAGGGAACACTATGACAATCGATTGGAAAAAAGAGGTCGAAGCCCGCAAAGACGATTTGCTGAACGACTTGATTGATCTATTGAAAGTGAAAAGTGAAAGAGAAGATGATAAAGCGACTGCGGATGCGCCATTTGGTCCTGGACCTCGTGATGCGTTGCTACACATGCTAGCTTATGGCGAACGTGATGGCTTCACAGTCAAAAACGTCGATAACTACGCTGGTCACATCGAATTTGGTGAAGGAGACGAAACATTAGGGATCTTCGGCCACATGGATGTTGTTCCTGCAGGTGACGGCTGGTCAACCGATCCTTATGATCCAGTCATCAATGACAACAAAATCTATGCTCGTGGTTCTTCTGATGATAAAGGTCCTTCAATGGCTGCCTATTATGGGATGAAGATCATCAAAGAATTGGGCTTGCCATTATCGAAAAAAATCCGTTTTGTCGTTGGTTCTGATGAAGAAAGCGGCTGGGCAGATATGGATTACTACTTTGAGCATGAAGAAAAGCCTGATTTTGGCTTCTCACCAGATGCCAATTTCCCAATCATTAATGGAGAAAAAGGAAATGTGACATTAGGGATCCATTTCCAAGGCAACAATGAAGGAGACTTCACGCTGCAAAGCTTTACTGCTGGCTTGCGAGAAAATATGGTACCAGGAACGGCAACAGCAAGCTTCATTGCTCCATCAACAGAAGAAGCATTAGCGATCGAAAAAGCCTTTTTCGATTACGTTGAAGCCAATCCAGTGACGGGGACGATTGAAACAGAAAATGAACAAGTGACGATCGAATTAGTCGGTAAAGGTGCTCATGGTGCCAGCCCACAATCAGGAATCAATGCGGGGACTTTCTTAGCAGTCTTCTTAGATAACTATGCCTTTGGCGGCGGCGCAAAACAATTCATCCATGCAGCAGCAGCCTATGTCCATGAAGATTTCTACGGTGAAAAATTAGGTGTGGCGTACGAAGACGAAAAAATGGGTAAATTGACAATGAATGCTGGCTTGTTTGCTTTCAAAGCGAACCAAGCAGGAACACAAGCAGACAACTTTATCGCATTGAACTTCCGTTATCCTAAAGGCGTAACTGCGGAAGGACTTGAAATCGGTGTGGAACGCACCGTCGGTATGGAAGGGGCAACCGTTACCCGCAATGACCGCAACATGGAACCTCACTACGTACCAGCAGATGATCCATTGGTAGAAACTTTATTGGCGGTTTATGAAGAACATACCGGCGAAAAAGGCTTCGAACAAATCATCGGCGGCGGCACATACGGTCGTCTATTGAAACGCGGCGTTGCTTATGGCGCAATGTTCCCTGGCTATGTCGACACCATGCACCAAGCCAATGAATTCATGAGCTTGGATGACCTATTCAACGCAGCGGTGATCTATGCAGATGCTATCTACCGTTTGGCGAAATAAAGAGAGATTGATTGGGTCTTTTCACTCGCTAAATAAATACAATTGAACGTTTCGTGCGGCATTCTCGTATCTTTTTCATGTGAGAGAATGCCGCACTTTTTTAGTATGGAACAGGGGGATGAGGTGTAGAAGCAATTAGTCTTTACATTTTTTCTTTAGGATTGCGTCAGTGAGGATTTCTGAAAAATCTAAATGCATAGTTCGTCCTAGTTTATCCGCCCATTGAGGAATCGCCAGTTTTTTCTCGACGAAGGTTTGATTCTCTAAATATTCTGAAACATCAACAAGGACCATCGATAGAAATGATTTTTCTTTGTCGTAATCGAATTCAAAATCTAAATCGTCTATAAACGGATTATTCGCTTCCAGTGATAAACAATTAATGGGGGTAGAGAGCGGAATCTCCCGATTATTTTCAATACAATCTGCCAAAACGATTCCGAGCCAATCGGATGCCATGAATAAAGCATCGGCGATGTCTAAGCCTTGAGTGCCGACTTGCTCAGGAAAATCAGGAAAAGAAATAAAATACTTCACTTCGCTTTCGTCTGTATCGGTGTAATAAAACAATGCAGGGTAACTTGCTAACATAGTGTACAACTCCTTTTTCGCGATTCTCTACAGATCTGATTGCAATGGTAGCGCTCTTATTTTTCACTAGTACCTAGTAGTCTTAAGCAAGAGTTGTTGCTTTTTTTATTGTACCAGTGTCATAAATACTGAACAATAGGCAATATTTTTTAAGAGGAGAGTATCAATTCAGAAATTCTGATGATTGAAAGAACATCATCTTTTGTGGTAATTTAAAAATCTTTGTGTCTATTATTAATGAAAATGTTATATTTTGTTATTGACATCAAATCATCCGAATGATTTACTTTTTGTAAGGAGTTGAAAAGTGATGCCTGATTTAGTGAAATTCATTTTGGTTATTCTGGCGATTTGGGTGGTTTATCAAGTATTTACGACGATTTTATTTACCCTTTCCCAAAAAGCAGTTGCCAAACGAATCAAAAGCGGGAAGATGTCTGATCAGCAGTTGGCGAATTTGTACCACGCTGTAGCACGAGCAAATCAAGGAAGCAATTTCCAAGCGATTTTCTCTTATGGGCTCTTTTACCGCAGCCATGCAAAGCAAAGTGATGCGGTCTATGAACTGTATCGCGCAGAAATGGCGAAAAGAAATCTGCTGTAACCAACTGTGAAGCAGCTGCTTTCGAGAATATTGCTCGAAGTAAAAAAGCCTAGGTCCTGCACAACAAGTGCAGAACCTAGGCTTTTTTGGTATTTACTGGGCAGCAAGCTGTGACAGATAAACACAGCTCCTTGCTGCAGCTATTTCTTGTCTTTGCTGCTTTTTTGATCCATGCCCGCACCGATCGCTACACCTAGTGCGATGCCTAAACCCATGCCTAATGCTAGATTGTCAAAAAACAGCAGCCCAAACGCAGCACCTAATGCCATTCCGACACCGATCCCCAGTCCCATATTGTTAGAAGCGGCTTCCTTTTCTTCAGACGTTTGCGGCGGTTTTTTCGTCATTGTGAAAAACCCCTTTCTTTTTAGTATAGAGGGGTTTCGTTTGGATGACAAATATTCGAACTGCTGCTCAGTGATATGCATCAGGAGAGTGTAGCCGCTAAGTATAGCAAACGGGTTGAACCATTGGTCTATCTTCCGCCGGGCAAATAGTTACGCTCGGGGTTGTAGCGGCGAATGATCTTATTTTCAGCGAGTACGTGCTCATAATAATAAACAGGCGCATCCTTAGTCTCTAGTCGAAAAACAAAGACGAGCGGAACCTTTAAGACGGAATAGCGCGCGGGGATCGCAATATACGATTTTTGATTGCGCTCCATCGTCAGTGCGAATTCATCAAACAAAAGCGCCACTGGTGTGGGAAAGTTTACCAATTCATAATAGTGTTTTTCAAATGCATAGGTTTCTTGTTTTGCATAAGCGATTTTTGCAGCTGGCATACACATTCACCTCACTTGAATTATACGAACGTTTGTTCTGTTTGTAAAGTGAAAAATTACCAAGCGAGGAAAAAGGAGGCGTTCTCTATGAAAAAGATGTTATGCTAACAAGAAATTTGCTACACTAGAGAAAAGAAGGAATCAAAAGGAGCAGATACCATGGATTACGAACGTTTCGCACGATTACAGGCACGCTTTGCCGATGAAAAACTGCTGACCAAAGAAGGGGTCTATCGGTTGCGTTTGTCAGGGAAGGCGCAGTTCGAACTAGCCTTTATCAAAACCGGACCCTGTGGCGAGTCTGTCTACCAGCCGCTGATCAAGGGCACTTTTGCTGAAAAAGAAGCAATCCCTACCTATTTGCTGGATCTTGCGGCGCAGCCTATGACGCAAATCAGTCAGCGAAGCTCCGAAAATGAAGCAGTGTTAGATAAAGCGTTAGTAGCATTAATGGAAAAATGTGAGCAGGCAGTTGCCGTCAACGAAGCCGCACAAGAAGCCGCACGTTAATTAGCATGACAAAGATACAAGAGCCGCCTGAACCTGATTTTTTACACTAAGCAAAAAACGATCCTGACAAGATTCCTTGCCAAAGATCGTTTTTTATTTTCCCGTGGTAATTAGTGTCCTCATTCGCCGAAGTGGTCTGAGAAGCCTTGTTGTTTCATAAAGGCCGCGACATCTGGACGTCGCG
This sequence comes from Candidatus Enterococcus avicola, assembly GCF_047470845.1. Taxonomy (NCBI): domain Bacteria; kingdom Bacillati; phylum Bacillota; class Bacilli; order Lactobacillales; family Enterococcaceae; genus Enterococcus; species Candidatus Enterococcus avicola. The sequence continues at coordinate 100,621 of NZ_JBLGTY010000005.1, forward strand.
GTTCACGGAAAAATTCCGTCATTTTCGTTTGCCAATTGGTTTGCTGTTGATTGCTGCTGCGCTGTGCATAATAGGTTTCTGTCGTTTGATTGTACTGGGCTGTTTGCTCCTGCGTCAGCGGTTGATACTGATCGACACTTACGATCGCTTCTTGGGGCAAGCGGACTTTCGGCTCATTTCTGTGTTGCGGATAGCCGATCGTTAAACCGAATAACGGAAACGTCAATTTTGGTAAGCCGACAAGTTCTGCGATACGAGGCAAATCATTGCGGATGCAGCCGATGTAACAAATTCCTAAGTCTTGCGCTTCAGCGTAAGCTACCATGTTTTGGGCAGCGATGGTCGTATCAACGACAGACACAATAAATGGTTCCATCGTGGTTAAGTGGGTATCAGGCACCCCTGCTTGGGTCAGCAGCTGCTGGTGTTTATGTAAGTCGGCGACAAAAAGATAGAAGACGCCCGTTCGAGTGATGTAATTTGGGGCACCGGCAATTTCTTCGATGGCAGCCAGTTTTTCAGGATCACTGACCTCAATGATCGAATAGGCTTGAACAAAGTTCGAACTGGAACCGCTCTGGGCAACCGTTACTAATTTTTGCTTGAGTTCCTTTGATAGTGGCCGGGGTTGAAAATCTCGGACAGAGCTATGGCGGGTAAAAGTATCAAAAAGATCCATCGTTTTTCCTCCTGTAACGTACAAATTTCTTTCTTCCTTAGTGTAACAGAAAAAAAGGAATGGGAACAAAAAGAATGTTTTCAAAAAATTTTCAAATTGATGTTTTATAGTTGCCAAGCACAAAAGTTTCCGTTATGATAATGATACATTCTTATTATTATTCCTTAGGGGAGTAACCGGTGGCGCAAGCTGCGATAATATCAACAGTAAGTAAGCTGGCGACAGCTTTCTGGTATTATTTGAAATGGTGAGACCTAAGACAAGCGTATACTTGTCTTAGGTCTCTTTTTTTCTAGCAGAGTGCCTAAGGAAAATAAAATTAAAAGGGGCAAAAAAATTGGCGAAAGAAATGTATCAAAAAGAAATCTCGGAAATTATGGCAGAGGTCCAGAGCAGTCCAGAGGGGTTGACGCAGCAAGAGGCAGCCAAGCGGTTAGAAAATGGCTTGAACCAGCTGAAGGAAGCACCTAAGAAATCTAGCTTTGCCTTATTCTTAGATACCTTCAAAGATGCGATGGTGATCGTCTTGCTGATCGTGGCAATCATCCAAATGGTTATGGGTGCCCACGTTGAGTCGATCGTTATCTTCGCAGTACTCTTGTTGAATTCCGTCGTCAGTGTGATTCAAACGAAAAAAGCCGAAGGGTCGTTAGACGCTTTGAAAAGCTTGTCGGCACCAGATGCTAACGTCATTCGGGATGGCAAAGAACAAAGTGTGCTGGCGAAAGAATTGGTTGTCGGCGATATCGTTATTTTAGAAGCTGGGGACTATGTACCAGCAGATGGTCGATTGATCGAAGAGGGTTCTTTGAAGGTCGATGAAGGAATGCTGACTGGGGAATCAACGCCAGCGGAAAAAGAATTAGGTGTGATCGATCGTACCGCACCGATCGGCGACCGTGACAACATGGTCTTCAGTGGAACGATCGTCACTTATGGGCGTGGCCGGTTTATCGTAACCGCGACTGGTAATGTGACGGAAATCGGTCAAGTGGCTGGCTTATTGGAAAGTACAGTTGAACACAAAACGCCATTGCAAAGAGGACTAGACAGCTTCAGTAAAAAACTGAGCTTGGCGATCTTAGTCCTTTCATTGATTATTTTAGGGGTTCAAGTCGCACGGTTGTTCTTAGGTGACGGAACAGGTGATATGACACAAGACTTAGTCAACGCCTTTATGTTTGCGGTAGCCGTAGCCGTTGCAGCGATTCCAGAAGCCTTGCAATCGATCGTGACGATCGTTCTTTCGATCGGAACAAAACAAATGGCGAAGCGTCATGCCATCATTCGAAAACTACCAGCGGTTGAAACATTGGGTTCAACGAGTATCGTTTGTACCGATAAGACCGGGACTTTGACCCAAAACAAAATGACCGTTGTTGACTACTATTTACCAAATGGGCAAACGGGCACGTTCTCCGATGAGCCAACTACCTGGACATTGCCTGAAAAACGCTTAGTAGAGATCAGTGTCTTGGCCAATGATGCTGCCATCAGTGAAGATGGGGCGAAGCTAGGAGACCCTACTGAAATTGCTTTTCTGGATTACAGTGAGAAACTAAATCAGCCTTATCGGGCAATTCGTCAACAGTTTCCTCGTTTGCAAGAATTGCCTTTCGATTCTGATCGTAAATTGATGTCTACCTTACATGAGATCGATGGCGAACATTTATTGTTGACCAAAGGTGGTCCAGACATCGTCTTTGGCCGCAGTACCAAAGTCTTGATCGATGATCAAGTCGTGCCTTTAACAGATGAAATCAAGCAGAAATTGCAGCATCAAAACGAAGAATTCTCAAAACGGGCATTACGGGTCTTGGCGTTTGCTTACCGTCCATTGACTGATGCCCAATCACGAGAATTGACACTTGAGGATGAAAACGAGTTGATTTTGGTTGGTTTGATGGCGATGATCGATCCTCCTCGTAAAGAAGTCAAACAAGCCGTAGCGGATGCTAAATCTGCTGGTATCAAAACAGTTATGATCACAGGGGACCACAAAACGACAGCCGTGGCGATTGCACAAGAGATCGGTATTTCAGCCGAGGGCGACTTAGCCTTGACTGGTACGGAATTGGATGCTCTTTCTGAAACCGAACTAGCGGATCAATTAGACAAAATCACAGTCTATGCTCGTGTTTCGCCAGAAAACAAAATCCGTATCGTGCGGGCTTGGCAAGACAAAGGCAAGATCTCTGCCATGACCGGGGATGGGGTCAATGATGCACCCGCCTTGAAACAAGCGGATATCGGGATCGCAATGGGAACCGGAACGGACGTTGCCAAAGACGCAGCGGCGATGGTCTTGACGGATGACAACTTTGCCTCGATCATTCGTGCCGTAGAAGTTGGCCGAAACGTCTTTGACAACATCAAAAAAGCTATTTCGTATTTGTTTGCTGGAAACTTAGGTGCGATCATTGCGATCGTCTTTGCCTTAGTGATGGGTTGGGACAATCCATTTACTGCCTTGCAGCTGCTCTTTATCAACCTAGTCAACGACTCATTACCAGCGATTGCTCTAGGAATGGAAAAAGCCGAACCAACGATCATGCAGCGCCAGCCAAGAGATCCAAATGCTGGTATCTTCACTGGAAAAACATTGATCTCAGTAACGTATCGTGGTATTTTGATTGCCGCTGTCGTGATTTTGGCACAATGGTTAGGAATGAACCAATCACCTGAATTAGGTGTAGCGATGGCCTTCTCAACACTTATCTGGAGCCGAACATTGCAAACATTACCAGCACGCTCAAACACTGAGACTGCTTGGCAAGCTGGCCTTTTTGCCAATAAAATGGTATGGTTGGCGATCGTCGTTTGTGGTGGACTATACAGCATTACCTTGATTCCTGGCATCCGTGAAGTCTTTGCGATTCCAGCAACCTTCACTTTAGGACATGTCGGTCTATGTATCGCAATGGCTGCTGTGGCAGTTGTTTTGATGGAAATTACGAAACTGATTATTATTGCCGTTCAAAAACGTCAAGGAAACGCCTAAAGCAAAAAACGTATCGATCGTTTGATCGATACGTTTTTTTGTCGTTTATCCTCACTGCTTAGTTGATTTTTTTCAGCTGACTGATTTGGGCAGCGACTTGCTTCAAGAAGGCTTCTTGACCAGCCGGCTGTTCTTGGCTGTAAAGGTAGGCTTCGTATTGCTGCGTCAAGCGGATAAAATCACCATGGAACAGTGGATAGAATGCTTCGAGTCGTTGGGCATAATCGATCAACGGCTCCGCCTCGTTACGGTACAGAACTTTCGTCGTTTGCCGCAAAAACAAAGGATAGGCAGCAACTAGCGGCTGTTTGTTAAAGCGGCAGATCAACCATAAATGAATACGGAAAAACGAATGGCGGAAATAGAAAAGCAGGCCAAGTCCTAGGATAGCTAAGCCTCCAAAGAAGCCATTGCGCAGCGTTTGTTTCAACTCCTCAGTCAACCAAACGTCATCGGTAACCGCGGCTGTTGCAGAACTGCTGGTCGTGGTTTCGCTGCTTTCTGTTTCCCTGCTGCTCGATGGTGTTGTTTCGCTGCTAGCGGTCGGTGTTTCTTCGGAGCTAGTAGATTCTTGAGTCAACACGGGACGATCTGGATTTTGGAAACTAGGGGTCGGTTCAAAAGGTACCCAACCGTAGCCGCCAAAGTAGACTTCCACCCATGAGTGGGCATTCAAGTTGCGAACGGTATAGGTAGTAATGCCGTTTTCTGTTGCAGGAGATCCAGGAGAAAAGCCTTTTGCCCAGCGAGCAGGGATCTCTAAACTCCGTAGTAGCACGACCATTGCTGTGGAAAAATTGTCGCAGTAGCCGACTTGTGATTCAAATAAAAATTGATCAACATAATCTTGCTCTTCTGCAGGCACGACGGCATCGGTTTTGGAATAGCGGAATACGAGCGGATCTTTCACATAGCTTTCAACCGCCGTGACTTGATCAAACAGACTGTTGCTGTCAGCGGTGATCTCAGCTGCGAGATCTCGTACCCGCTGCGGCAAAGAATCGGGTAACTGGATATAATCGATCGGAGAATCCGGATAGATCAAAGGCAGATTTTGGAGATTTTCTGCGGCAAAATCTGGATGGTCCCAATCGAGGGTCAAGGTGGTGTCTGGGAGTGGATCAATGAGATCGACCCGCTGGATGGCGTCGCTGATCTGAAAACCGCGAGCACCGTTTTCAAGGGACAACGTGCTGCGTCCATAGGGCAATGGGACATAGTCTCCATGGTTTTGAAATTGGACCCGAACAGACTCGTTCTCAAGATAGGCTTGCTGATAGCTTTGATCCGCGATCGTGACGGCCTCTGCTTCTAAGCGAGCCTCTTCGCGGCTCGTACTGATCCAGCCCTTACCAGAATAAAAATCTTTGCTTTCCACCCGCCAGTAATGCGGGGTTTCTTGTTGCGCTTCAAATAAAATCGTCGCATCATCCAGTAGTGGTCCGCCTAATTGACGGTCGTTTTCACTGAATCCAGTGCGAGAGCCGCTGGGCGTGCCATGTTCTTCAATAAATTGATAAAAACCCAGCTGATTCAGATTTGTCCGTATAGGCGTGGAACGGGCTGCCAACTGTTCCCGCAGGCTCGTTTGCGGCAAGTAGACAGCAGTGACGGCTAATCCACCAATCAATAGCATCACAGCGAACCAGGGAGCGATCGTTTGACTGGATTGAAAGACGCTGCGCTGGATCAGTGAAGAAGCCAAGGCACAAAGAAAAATACCCATCAAATGCCACGTCAGATCAAATTGATTAAAAATCACGACTGTTAGCAAGTAGCCGATCATGGTAGCGTAAATCAAGAAAAAGCGTTGATAAGCGATCGGTAAGATCGCTAAAAACAAAACCCAACTAACGATCAATGTCACCGCCGCCAGTTCGGTGATATAGCCGACTTCACCGCTGAGGATTTCTTGAAAGGCACGGTGCAGGTCTATCCAAAAACGCAGCAGCCAATCAAAAGAAAAGGCAGTCCCATAAGGAAAGATCCGATACAAGACGATCAGCCAAGCGGCTGCCAGCAAAGGCAAACTGTAATGGACTTTCGGCACCACGGTCAAAATCAAACAGACACTAAAGGCATAAGTTAAAAGGGTGAACTGATTGCCAAGGTCATAAACTGCGATAAACGGCAAGATCACCAGTGATAGACTGAGAAAGGTCAGAAGACCAATCAGCGCTTTCTTAATAAATCTCATCCTACCGCCTCCTCAAGTTTATTCAACTGCCTCATTAAATCAGCGTAGGTAAACACTTGGCAGCTGTTTTTTGCTTCCAACTGACTGAGGTAGTCTTCCAGTTGTGGGGTAAAAACCGGGGTAATGAAGACAAGATGGCTACCAGTCAAAAGCGGTACCCCTTCAGGAACTTTCTCGAAGGGAAGGATCTGGGCATAGGCAGCGGCATCCGTTTGGTAAGGAGAAGTCAATCCGTCACCAATCAAGAGCGGCTGAAAAAGTCGTTGATTTTGCGAGAAATGGTGGATCGAATAAAACAGTGTCAAAGTCTCTTCAAAAGCAGGATGATCTTCTCCCCAAAAGAGCAGAACGATGTCTTGTTCTTCTTCATGTTCTCGTTCGCGATAGATCAATTCCTGTTGTTTGCTGGATAATTTCCAATCGATATTTTTTAAGGAATCCCCTAACTGGTATTGACGGAACTGTCGAATAGAAAAATTGGGTTCTCTGTGGGTTTGGCTGCGGACTTGCTGTTTAAAAAATGGCAGCAGGGTAACGGCTTCTGGCGCCAATTTAGGCAGGATCAAAATCGATTGTTTCGCAACTGCAGCGTAGCTTTTTTCAAAAAAGCCAAAGAGATCATGGCTGTACAATTGAACGGGCAATTCTTCATAGATGCCTCGCTCCTTTGGGGTCCAAGGCAGCTGCAGCCGAATCAGATTGCCTCGATAAAAGGCGCTGTGATGACTTTCCTTGAAACGATCGTCAAACTGTAAGGTGAAATCGACCAGCGGCAGCAGCGTCGGGCGATACTTGAAGACTTGCAGCGGTAAGGTGATCGCTGTGTGTGTTTCAGCTTGGATCGATTCTTCTAAAATGATTTGAACCTTCTTGAGGGAGGGGAGCAAGAATACTGCATCAAGCAACAATAACAAAGTCAGTAAAAACCAAAGGCTCCAGCCAGCATTATTATTGAAGATCCCACAGTAAGCCAGCAGCAGAAAATAGGCAGCGCTAAACAACAGGAGGCGCAGCAGGCGTTCAAGCTTCTTTTTCTTCATCGCTATCTCCTCGTTGGGACAGGCACTCGTTGGATCATCTGTTTCATCAAGTCTGAAAGGGTCTCCGTGCTGGCATGAACGCCACCTTTCAGTAATAAACGATGACCGAAGACTGCTGGTAAAATTCGCTGCAAGTCTTGCGGCGTGACAAAGGTCCGACCTTCCGTCAATGCTAACGCTTTGGCCCCTTTTAAGAAGGCGATCCCACCACGAGGGCTGATACCAAGGTCAATGGCATTATGCTGACGGCTCGCTTGAACCAGCTGCAATGCGTAACGGGCGACCCGCTCATCGACATACACGTCATCGACCATCGCTTTTAAAGCGGTCACTTCATCAGCATGTAAAATGGTTTGGATCTGATCCAAGCTTTGCTGTCGTTTTCCAGTCAAGAGGGCGAGCTCATCTTGAAAATCTGGGTAACCGATATGCAGGCGGAACAAAAAACGATCCAATTGGGCTTCAGGCAAAGGATACGTTCCTTCATACTCGATTGGATTTTGCGTGGCTAAAACAAAAAAGTGGGGACTCAATGGGTACGTTTGATTGTCGATGGTGACATGATTTTCTGACATGGCTTCTAAGAGTGAGGCTTGCGTCCTTGGTGTGGTTCGGTTGATCTCATCTGCCAAGAGGACGGAGGTGAAGATCGGGCCAGGACGAAACTCGAACTGGTGGCTTTGGGAATTAAAAATCGACACACCTAACACATCGTTAGGTAAAAGGTCTGGGGTAAACTGTACCCGTTTGTAGTCACTTTGAATGGCTTTGGCTAACGATTTGACCAACATCGTTTTCCCAACACCAGGGATATCTTCGAATAAAACGTGTCCGCCAGCAAGCAGCGCAGCCACGGTAAATTGGATCACATCTCGTTTGCCTAAAATCACTTTTTCCACTTCTGCGATCAAGGCATCTATTTTTTGTAATTCAGCGGTCATCTGATAACCTCCCTACGTTCGTTTCTTCCATTGTAACGGTTTTCTAGGACTGTCGCAATTTTCGTGTAACAATTAAAGAAAATTTCAAGAATATTCAAAAAAGAGAAATCCTTTCTGCGGATTTGCGAAAGAAAAACAAAAAACTTCCGAAGCGTTTCCTCGGAAGTTTGCGTTTGATAGAACAGAAGCGACTAGAAGGTGTGGTGCAAGAGGTCAGCGGCGATCTGGTCCGCCTGCCGTAAATTCCAAGCATCGGTTCCTGGCTGAGCAGTGGCAGCCGTCAGCCAGTGGATGCCTTCTGTGGGAATCCCAAAACAATAGAGGGTAGGGTAAGGGCGGTCATCTGGTCCAAGGATCTGATTGGTCTCAGGATCGATGGCGATCGCACCCGTCTCAAAAGGCACCTCATTGGGGATCGCCAACTGGTGCGGGTGAATAATCCGATCGTTTAGCAGTTGCCGCAACAAGGAATTGTTGGTTCGACGAATCGCTGTCGATGGAATGCGAGCCTCAATTAGTTGCATCGCGTGATAGCGTGTGTCGTCAAATCGCTTTGAATACGTACAGTAAGCCTCCTCGATCTCAACAGTCATGTCAGGACCTAGTAAGGTCACCACTCCCGCTTCCATCAATGCCACCAGTTCCTGAAGGCGCCTAACTGGTGGACCGATCGATAAAAAGCTGTTCAAGGGAACGAAAGACTGCCAAAAGAGTGTTTTCAAGTCTTGTACTGGCATTAGCTGATGATCGAGAACAAACCGAATCGGGTCCCGCAGGTCTTTGAAGACTTCCAAGGCACTGCTGATAGGTCCTGTTAGATTGCCTTTTTCGGCATCTTGGATTTGGGTACGTAATAGTGCAATGAAAAAGTCTTGCAACGACTGTTGCTTTTTCTGAGCAAAGGGGTCGGCTAATTGTTGCCATGACCACCACTCCGTCGTAGGAAGCTGCCATTTTTTCAGCAAGTCTTCAGATCCTTCAGAGGCAACAAAGGCGGCGGTAAAAGCGGCAAGCTGATCTTTGTCCAGCAGCTGTTTTTCTAAAAGCAGCGTCTGATAATAGACGAGTTCTGCCTCTTTTTTTAAATAGAAGAGCAGGGTCTTGCCAGCAACCGTTTTGGCTGCTTGCCAAGCAGCGAGGCGTTCAGGGGTCAAAAAAACGGGCTTTCGCTGCTGCGTCGGTGTTTTTTGATTGCGGCCACGAGGATGATACGGGACACCCCGACGAGAACCTACGATGATTTGTGGTTCTTCACCAGAAGGTTGATAGACGAGGGATCCATTGACTTTGACGAAGGTGCCGCCCCGACCGCTGGTCAAGCGGGTGACGTAATCGTAAAAGGCAAGTCCTAGTCCCCGTAAAATTACAGGTTCGCCAGCTTTCACCGCCGTTAGATCCGTATCTGCCGCATTGGCTGGTGGTGCATAAAACCAGCCATTATTTTCTGCGGCCGCCGCCAATCGTTGTTCTGCTGCTGACAGTTGGGCTTGCGAATGGCCTGTAGCTAAGACGACGGCATCAACAAGAAATGTGTGGTGAGCCGTCGTCAACTGGTAGCGATTTTTGGAAAGAGGGGTCAAGGAGCTGACACTGTCTGACAGATGGTTGACGGTAATGGATTCAGGCAGCTCTTTTAATAGCTGCTGATAAAACCACTGCTGATAGAGGCCATATAACGCCCGCGAGCAATGCCCGTTAGGATCAAGTGAATCAAGTGCTGTGCATTCCGCAACGAGCTCAGGGGCATGCGTGGCTGCGAAATGTTTCCCTTCTGTCACTGCCCATTCGTATAAGGTAGGTCCTTTGACCACGGGACCGCCGGTGCTTAATGTGTCATCCGTGAAAAGGGTGACTTGACTGGTTACAGAATTCAATAGCAGATCCGCCGATTGGTCCGTGCGCCAAACTGCCCCAGGAAGAAAGGGATCAAACAGCAGCAAGTCGATGGCTTGTTTGTTTTGTTTGCTATGAGCGATCAGTCGTTCTGAAAGTGAAAGTCCACGAGGACCAGCACCAATGATAGCTATTTTCATATCACACCGCCTCAATTATTCTATGGTCTTTGTGTCATCAACGGGCTAAGTCAAAAGGTGTCTTGCGGAAAATCAGCCAGTGCATGCCTAGCACCATGGCTTCCTCGATAGCATCGATATAATGGAAAGCAGGCTGATTGGGTTGTTGCTGCAGTAATGGATTTTTTTGGATCGCGTCTAAGAGATCGGTTTTTACTGCATCACTGCTGGCTAAAATGATACAGTGGGGGGCAAAAGCTGCATTGTAAAATGGCAGTAAGCTTGTCAGGCGCTGAACCAAAGCCGTGCGGTCTTGCGGTGCCCCTTGATCCAAGTAGCCGGGCAAAAATTTTGCCTCTCCCGCTAGGGCATCTTTTCCTTCTAAAAGCGCACCATTGACCAGGAGCGTGATACCAGGCATGCTTTTTTCGGGATTGTACATGCCGACGATGGTTTGCTGCAAGGAGATCTGTTGGGCGATGCAATAGCCGATCGTTAAAATATGGGCATCGTTTTGACAGTAGAAGGGCAGTGCAGTGACCTCTGCCACGAGGGCTGCCAGCTGCCAGCCATTAAATTTTTCATACCAGCTGGAAGTCACGGTTCCTCCACTGATTTTTCCTGGTAAAAAGAGGGCGATCTGTTCCACAGAGGGAAATAATGCTAGCTCGTTCGTTACACATTCTTGAAAGCGATGAGGGGCAACATCAGGAAAGGGCTGGTCGTGTTTTGCCAAAACCTTTCCCTTGCGGTCGATCAGCATGGACCAAAGAGCCAAGGAACCATCGTGATCGATAAAACTAAGCAAAAGAGAATGGCCTCGGTCTTGGTTTAGCTGATAGGTCACGGCAGGCCGCCCTAGCTCTTTTTGCTCCAGCGGACCTTTAGTGATTTCCCCCTCTGCCAACAATTCTTTTAATAATGAGTTAATGGTGACCATGCTGATGCCGGTTTTTTTTACTAAATCGGAGGCGAATAATGCCCCGTTTTGAAATAAGGTTTTTAAAACCAGCTGTTTGTTTTGCTGGCGAATGGAATGGGTGGTAGAAGCCATAGGTGTTCTCCTTAATGAAGTGATTTAATTAAGTATACCGACGGGATGGAACGATGTAAAGTTTTTAAAAGACTGACTTGACGGAAAACTTGAAAATAAGTATACTTAATTAACAATGTTAATTAAGTGATTCGCCATAAAGAGGACACGAGGTAGAGGGGAAGAGAAACGTATGATCAAATTAGTCATCACAGATTTAGACGGCACATTTTTGAACAGCCAAGGCAGTTTTGATCGGCCTTATTATGAACAAGTCAGCCAACAAATGAAAGAAGCGGGTGTTGCTTTTGCTGCGTGTACCGGCAAACAGTGTGAACGAGTGGAAGAACTGTTTGGTGAAGCAGCAGCGGATGTTTGGATTCTTGGGGATAGCGCGACCCGCATCAAACATCAAGGCGAATACATCTTTGAATCACTGCTGCCAAACGAATTAGGGCGGCGGATCATTGCGAAGCTCGCTGCGATTGCGCAAGATCATGTGATCATCGCCTGTACACCGACTGCGGCGTACATTGCGGAAACGACCAATGAAGCAGATGCCCAGAAAGTTCGCGGCTCTTATCGGGTGGTCAAAACGGTGGCGGATTATCAAACCATCACCGAAGATTTTGTGAAGCTCACTATTTTTGATCCCAAACTACGTTGCTTTGAGCATGTCCAACAGTTAGGCGAGTTTACAAACGACGCCTACATCGTGGCTTCGGAAGTCGCTTGGATCGATATCACCAATCAAGGCGTCCACAAAGGAACGACTGTGGCACACTTGCAAGAATTGCTGCACGTCACACCAGAAGAGACAATGGTTTTCGGCGATGGCTTGAACGATTTGGAGTTGATGGCAGCTGGCACGTTTAGTTTCGCCATGAGCAATGCCTTTGAGGAAGTCAAGACAGCCGCAGCGTTTGTGACCAAGTCAAACGATGAAAATGGCGTGCTGAAAACCATCGAACGTCTGTTACCGCTACAAATGAACCAATAAAAAAACCGCTCCCTAGCAGGGATAGCACGTACTTTCATTTGACTGAAAGTAGAGTGCTGCCTGTTGCTAAGGAGCGGTTTTTTCGTTATGCATGTGGTTGACTGACGCTATAAGGATAGGCATCGGCTGACCACTCTTTGCTGCGAGGGACGATACCTAGCTGGAAGTTCAATGTACCACCGGCAGTCAATTCTTGGTGGGTGAAAAACAATCGCTCGAAGGGTTCTTCGTTCAATGTGATTTTATCCACGAAGAGCTGTTGCGGCGCATTGGGCGTGCTCTTGATCACTAAGTCTTTGCCTGAAGCAAGATGTAGTGTTGCTTGATCAAATAATGGCATGCCGATGACATATTCCCCCGTCCCTGGTGTGACTGGATAAAAGCCCAAGGAGTTGAAAATGTACCAACCAGCCATGCTACCGTTGTCTTCATCGCCAGGAAAGCCTTTGGGCGAGTCATTGAAGCATTGTGTCAATAGCTGCTTGATCAAGGGCTGTGCCATTTCTGGTTTGCCCAAATAGCTGAATAGATACGGATAGTGGAAGCTTGGCTGATTGGAGATCGCCAGCTGACCAAAATCGAGTGCGGCCATCTCACTCATTTCATGGATCTCAAAGCCGTAGCCTTCTGTCGTATAGCGAGGTTCTTGATTGCACAAGTCGATCAGTTTTGCTTCAAAGGCCGCTTTGCCGCCATGTTCGGCGATCAAGCCAGCGAAATCATGGTAAACAGCAAAACTGCTTTGCCACGCACTGCCTTCTGCATAATCTAAGCCCCAGCGTATGTCACTGAATTCTGGACGAAAGGCACCATCGGGATCTTTTGCCCGCATAAAGCCAGTTTCCTGATCGAAAATGTTGCGGTAGTTTTGCGATTGCTGCTGATAATAGTCTGCTTGCTCGTCACCCAGCTGTTGCGCGACTTGTGAAATACAAAAATCACTGTAACAATAATCAAGGGTGTGATTGACCGATTCATGATGCGTCAATGGCACATACCCATAAGTCAAATAGTCCGTCGTGCCGCGCCGACCATAATTGGGATTTTCACTTTGGACGGTGGCGCCTTTTTTCATCGCTGCTAAAAATTCGGGCATCAAATCAGGACGAATGCCTTTTACTGCGGCATCAGCGATCACGGCATCGATCAGCGTCCCTGGCATCAATCCACGCTCATCTGGCGATAGCCATTTTGGTAAAAAGCCGCTTTCGCGATAACTGTTCAAAAAGCCTTCCAGCATGTCTTCCAATTGTTCGACAGCCAAGAGTGAAAAGAGCGGGTAGACAGTTTTATACGTATCCCAAAAGCCGTTGTTTGTATACAGTGGTCCTGGTTTGATTGCTTTTGCCAAGGTATCCCAATGCATTTTGCGGCCCTCTTGATCGATTTCGAAGAAGGTTTGAGGAAACAAGAATAAGCGATAAAAATTATGATAAAAAGTAGAAACTTGTGTTTGATCGTGATGCTCAATCTCGATTTTTTGCAAAAAATGATTCCATTGCTGTTGGACAGAAGCCAGATAATCGGCAGGAGCCCATTGCTGTTCCCGTTGCAAGTTCAAACAAGCTTGTTCGCGACTGAGAAACGAGGTCGCAAAACGGATCGTTTGTGTTTGGCAAGCCCCAAAGCGGAGAACGACGAAGGCTTCTTTGCCTGTCAAGGCACCTTCGATCGCCGTGATGGGTGTTTCAAAACGATAGACGAAATGGAAGGTGAAGCGTTCATCTTCGCACCCTGAAAATACGATCAGTTGACCAGCCACTGTTTGTTCATCCAACTGTTCTAAGACATAGTCACCCGGCAGTGACAAGCCAAGACCTGGCTGATCCCCGCAGTTTTCAATAGTCAGCACACCGCCATACATACTGGGGATCAAAGTCGTTGTTGTTAAATACCGCTGCGTCTTGATTTTAAGAAAGGCTGGATTAAAGGTGCTTTCTTCGGGACGATACGAGCTTTGCGCATGGAAAAGGGTATTTTCAGAAAGCGTGCCGTTTATCGGCAGCATCGTCAGATGGCTGAAATCTCCCATCCATGGGCTAGGCTGATGGGTGATGCGAAAGCCCTGAAAGGTTCGATCTTCTGGATGAAACCACCAACTGCCGCGTTGATCGCTGGTTTGCGGGGCAAAGTAGTTCATGCCAAAAGGAACCCCTGTATAAGGCAGGCAGTTGCCGTGGGAAAAACTATATTGGTTGTCTGTTCCGTGTCGTGTGTCGATCATTGATACGTTCACTTGGTTCACTCCTTTAATTGGGTTGATTCTCTTTTGATCAAAGAAACCGCCACTAGATGGGTGGTCGTCTCCGTTGGTACTGGGGTTGCTGCCTTCGCAGCGTTGATTTTCTCAATCACTTGGTTTCCTGCCAAGCGCCCCATCTCGGCAAAATTCTGCCCGATAGTCGTTAGTGCTGGATCAACGAGGGCTGCGGCTTGGATATTATCGAAACCAACTAGGGAAATGTTGGCAGGGACGTGCAAATCTGCTTGGCGCAAAGCACGCATCAATTCAATGGCGATCAAGTCATTTTCACAGACGGCTGCCGTGACCTGATGTTCTTCCAAGTAGGCAAGCGCATTTGCGATGCTGGCAGCCGTGTCGTCGAGCTTGGTGCGAAAGGTTCTTTGGGCTTTTTTCAGCGCATCGATGTAACCTAGATAACGCTGACGGACGGATTGCGGATGATGGGTATCACCAAAAATATAAGCGATCCGGTGATGCCCCAACGCAAGTAAATGCTCTGTGGCTAGCTGTCCACCTTGAAAGTTATCTGGCATCACCGCTGGAAAATTAAACTCATGCAGCTTTTTATCTAAGGTCACGATAGGAAAGTGCTTTTCAGCACATTCGAACAGCAAGTCATAGTAAGAAAACGTATTGCTGGCGTAATAGATCAGGCCGTCGAATTCTTGCATCAGCTCAGCTGCCGTCGTTTTTTCCAAATAATCCACTGGTGTCATCAAAAGTTCAAAGCCGTGTTCTTGCATCACGGGGTAAATGCCTTCGGTAAAGTTTCCTAAAGAGAGATCATTGGCAAAGGGCAAGACAAACAAAATTCGTCCAGTCGCTTTTTTTTCCTTCAATTCTCGGACAAAGCTGCCGCTGCCTTGCACGCGATAGATCAGCTGATTTTGTTCCAGTTCCGTCAAGGCTCTTTTAGAGGTGATCCGACTGACTTGGTATTGTTCAGATAGTTCTTTTTCAGTAGGGACACGACTGCCAGGCGCTAATCGCCCTTCAACGATGGCTTCGTGAAGCTCCGCGTAAATTTTTTTATATAATGGTTGTTTCATAAGAAAACCCCTTTTGATATATCATATTTGTTAGCATACCATAAACCAATAAAAATGAAAACCCTTTAATTATTTTGAAAAAGCGCTAGACATTCAACTAATTCATGATATACTAGGTTCGTAAATTGATATATCAAATCAGGGAAGGTGATGGAATGGTTTATAAAGAAATACCAACTTCAGTAACAACATTTATGGAAACGATTACGGATCTATGCGGAGAAACGCATGCCGATTGGGCGAAAAATTTTAACGCAGCCTTTGCCAATACACTATTAACGACGGTCAAGCGTCATGAGGATGGCACGACCTTTTTACTGACGGGGGATATTCCAGCCATGTGGCTGCGAGATTCCACTGCACAAGTTCGTCCGTATTTGGTGATCGCTAAAGAAGATGAAGACTTAGCAAGCATGATCAGCGGGTTAGTTAAAAAGCAATTCTACTATATTACGATCGATCCTTACGCAAATGCCTTTAACGAATCAGCCAATGGCGCTGGCCACCAAACAGACGATACTGAAATGAACGATTGGATCTGGGAACGCAAATATGAGATCGACTCTCTATGCTATCCGATCCAACTGGCCTATCTGCTATATAAAAACACAGGCAGAACCGATCAGTTCAATGATGATTTTGTAACGGGCATCAAAAAAGCCTTGGAGGTGTTTGTGACAGAACAAAATCATGAGGAATCTCCATATCGCTTTGAACGGGATACCTGGCGAAAAGAAGATACCTTGACTCATGGCGGCAAAGGCGCACCAGTGAAACCTGTCGGCTTGACTTGGTCAGGCTTTCGACCAAGTGATGATGCCTGCAAATACGGCTATTTGATTCCCTCCAATATGTTTGCGGTGGTGGTCTTAGGCTATATCCAAGAAATCTTTACGACGGTTTTAGAAGATGCAGCGATCGTGGCACAAGCGAAAAAATTGCAAGCAGATATCGAAGCAGGGATTAAAGCATATGGGTTGACCACGAACCAAGCTGGCGAAGAAGTCTACGCCTATGAAGTGGATGGATTCGGCAATGGCACCCTGATGGATGACAGCAATGTGCCGAATTTGATTGCCGCCCCTTACTTGGGGTATGGCAGCATGGAAGATCCCCTTTATCTTCAAACCCGTAAAACGTTGTTGAGCAGTGAAAATCCGTATTTCTATGAAGGGAAATACGCCAAAGGCATTGGTAGCTCTCATACGCCAGAAAATTATGTGTGGCCGATCGCCATGGCAATGGAAGGGATGACCACCACTGACAAAGAAGAAAAGAAACGAATTTTGGATCAGTTAGTGGCGACAGATGCGGGTACAAATTTGATGCATGAAGGGTTCGATGTCGATGATCCTTCGCAATACACGAGAGAATGGTTCTCGTGGGCGAACATGATGTTTTGTGAATTGGTTATGGATTATTTCGATATCCGAGTGGAAAAATAAGCAGCACGACCCACCACCATTCGAGTGACACAAAAAGCAGTCCAACGACGCAAACAGCGAGGAGTAAAAATCAATGAAGAAACAAGTTTATATCATCTCACACAGCCACTGGGATCGGGAATGGTACATGCCTTACGAACAGCATCACATGCGGCTAGTGGAATTGATGGATGATCTTTTAGAATTAATTGAAAATGACCCTGAGTTCCACAGCTTCCATCTAGATGGACAGACGATCATCTTGGATGACTATTTAGAAGTGCGGCCTGAAAAACGCGAGGCGGTCAAAGCGGCCATCAAACAAGGGAAATTACAGATCGGTCCGTTTTATATTTTGCAAGATGACTTTTTGATCAGTGCCGAATCAAACACCCGTAATATGCTGATTGGAATGGCAGAAAGCAAAAAGTGGGGCACCCCCGTTATGTTGGGGTATTTCCCAGATACCTTCGGCAATATGGGACAAACTCCGCAAATGATGCTACAAGCCAATCTTGAAAGTGCTGCATTTGGGCGTGGCGTCAAACCGATCGGCTTTGACAACGAAGTTTTACCCGATGATCAATTTACTTCCCAATATTCTGAAATGCATTGGGAAGGTCCAGATGGCAGTCAAATCTTTGGTCTACTTTTTGCCAACTGGTACTCCAATGGCAATGAGATTCCAGTGGATAAAGCAGAAGCCAAAGCTTTTTGGACACAAAAACTGCAAGATGTAGAAAAATTTGGAGCCACCAATCATTACTTAATGATGAATGGGGTCGATCATCAACCTGTCCAAAAAGATATTTCGGCAGCGATTCGTACAGCCAACGAGCTTTTCCCAGAGTATGAATTCAAACACGCCAGCTTTACCGAATACCTTGAAGCGGTGCAAGCAGATCTGCCAGATGACCTAGGAACTGTCACAGGTGAATTGACCAGTCAAGAAACCGATGGTTGGTATACTCTAGCCAATACCGCCTCTTCCCGAGTTTATCTAAAACAATGGAATACAAAGGTTTCCCGCCAATTAGAAAATGTTGCGGAGCCATTAGCAACTATGGCTTATGAAGCAAGCGGCAGCTATCCTCACGATATGTTGGATCATGCGTGGAAAACCCTGATGCAAAATCATCCTCACGACAGTATCTGCGGCTGTTCAGTGGACGAAGTACACCGAGAAATGATGCCGCGCTTTGAAAAAGCCAATGAAATCGGCAAGTTCGTGGCAGATGAAGCGTTACGCAATTTAGTAGCCGCCATCGACACGAGCCAGTTTCCTGAGGAGAGTCGCCCTTTCGTGGTCTTCAACACCACTGGCAGCACCCGTTCTGGTTTAGTGGAATTCGTGATCGAACTTGAGCGTAAAACATTCCGTGAAGGATTGCCAAGCAAGCTTTACCACGAATTGTTGGCGAAGCCAAAAGGTTCTTATTCGGTGATCGATGAAGAGGGGAACCCTGTTGCTGCGATCATTAGTGAAGAAGAGGTTCTTTTTGACTATGAATTGCCTAAAGATGCTTTTCGGATTCCTTTCATGAAACGCTTTGTCAAGGTCCAAGTTGAAGCAAATCAGTTGCCAGAATTTTCATGGCAGACCTTTGCCCTAGTAGAAAAAGCCGCTACGCCAGTAGAGAGCGCCCCGATCGTTTCAGAAGGAGGGCGCAAACTTGCCAATGCACATTTGGAAGCCGTCATTACTGAAAACGGCAGCTTGACGATTACAGACAAAGTAACCCAAAAAACGTATCGCAATTTACTGGTTTTCGAGGATGTGGGGGATATCGCCAATGAGTACATCTTCAAACAACCAGAAGGGGATCAAGCAATCTTATCGACACAATTTCCGCATCACGTGACGATCGAACAAAACGATCCACTGGTGGGGATCGTGCGACTGACGCAAGAATTGCAGATTCCCGTTTCAGCAGATGACCGTTTGTTAGAAGAACAAAAAGCTGTCGTCGATTTCCGTTTCCGTAAGGCACAGCGGAGTCAAGAATTGGTTGCTTTCAAGATCGAGACGGAGATCCGTTTAGAACGAACCAGCAACCGCCTGGCATTTAAAACCACCGTCAACAACCAAAGCAAAGATCACCGACTGCGAGTGTTATTCCCAACAGGGATCATCACGGATTTCCATGAAGCTGACAGCATTTATGAAGTCGTAAAACGGCCGAATCAGGTTTCCAGTCATTGGGAAAACCCAACAAATCCGCAGCATCAGCACGCCTTTGTCAACTTGCATGATGAAACTGGCGGCATGACGGTTTCTAATTTTGGTTTGAACGAATATGAAATCGTGAAGGATCAGATCTGCTTGACCTTGTTGCGCTGTACGGGAGAGCTAGGCGATTGGGGCTACTTCCCAACACCAGAAGCGCAATGCTTAGGCAGCCACACCTTTGAATACGGTGTAGCCTTTCATGGGGCTCCTGAAGAACGTTATGAAACGTATCGCCAAGCACAAGCTGCCCAAGTTCCTTGGACGGCAAGTCAGACCGACAAGCATCAAGGCAAGCTAGCCAGCAGCAACCAATACATGGAAGCTCATGGAACGACGGTAGCTATCACCGCTTTAAAACGCAATCGCCAAGACCAGCAGATCGTTTTGCGGGGCTATAATTTGGCGGATCGAGCCACTGCCTTTCACGTGCAAAAAGAGCAGGCGACGCTCTGTCTGTTGAACCTTTTAGAGGAAGAACAAGCATCGACCGTCAATCAGCAATTACACCCATATGAAATTCGTACCATTGGAGTAAAGGAGTGAGAAATGATGGTTTATGGAGGAATTGAAGCCGGCGGCACAAAAATGATTTGTGCCGTTGCCGATGAACAGTTGACGATCATCGCCCAAGAGTCGATCCCAACGACAACACCGGAGGAAACGTTAGCGGCGATCTTTGCCTTTTTCGATCCCTACGATCTCGTGTCATTAGGGGTCGGTTCCTTTGGTCCGATCGGGATCGATCCAACCCAAGCGACCTATGGCCACATACTAGCGACGCCGAAACAGGGCTGGCAGCAGTTCGATTTTCTCGGTGCATTGAAGAAGCGCTACCCAGAGACAGCATTTGCTTGGACAACAGATGTCAATGCTGCCGCTTATGGGGAATTACGCCAAGGAGCGGCGCAAGGCAAAGACAGCTGTGTCTATTTGACAGTAGGAACCGGCATTGGCGCAGGAGTCGTTCGTGAAGGAAAGATTTTCGAGGGGATCGGTCATCCAGAAATCGGTCATACCTATGTCAAACGTCACAGTGAAGATACGTATGCTGGTACATGCCCGTATCACGGCGACTGTCTGGAAGGATTAGCCGCAGGGCCTTCTTTAGAAGGACGTACGGGGATCAAAGGACAAGACTTGCCGCAAGCGCACGAGATTTGGGGGTTGCAGGCCTTTTATCTAGGGCAAGCGCTGGTCAATATCACGTTGACCTTAGCACCTGAGAAAATCATTTTAGGCGGTGGGGTCATGAATCAGCCGCATCTACTCGCTCAAATCCAACAAGCCTTCCAAAAACAAATGGCAGGCTATATGGAGACACCACCAGTGGAAGACTACATCGTCACTTGGGGCTTGCCGAACAAAAGCGGGATTATCGGCTGTCTCTTGTTAGGCAAAGAGCAGGTGACTGCCCATGACTAACCTGTATTTTCCTAAAGATTTTTGGTGGGGAGCTGCTGCCAGCGGTCCGCAAACTGAAGGACGAACGGCCGATGATGGCAAAGGTGATTCGATTTGGGACTATTGGTACGCAACGGAGCCAGAACGTTTTTATCAAAAACGGGGACCAAAAGATACCGTCCAGCTGCTGCAGCGTTACCCAGAAGATGTGGCGTTGATGAAAGAGATCGGCTTTAATTCTTTTCGAACCTCGATCCAGTGGAGTCGCTTGCTGCCAGAAGGAAGAGGGGCGGTCAATCAACAAGCGGTGGCGTTTTATCGCGAGTACTTCGCCACTTTGATCGAAAATGGCATCGAACCCTTCATCAATTTGTATCATTTTGATATGCCGATGGCACTGCAAAAAGAAGGCGGCTGGCTCAATCGCGAGACTGTCACAGCATTTGCAGATTATGCTGCTTTGTGTTTTGAGTTGTTCGGTGATCAAGTCCGTCATTGGATCACGCAAAATGAACCGATCGTGCCAGTGGAGATGGGGTATTTGTATCAACAGCATTACCCAGCAGAAATCAACTTGGCACATGCGGTGCAAGTCGGCTACCATGAAGCACTCGCCAGCTCCTTAGCGATCCAACGCTTCCGTCAATCTCAGCAATCAGGCGAAATCGGCATCATCTTGAATTTGACACCGACTTATCCGAAAGATCCGAACGATGAAAAAGATGTCCAAGCGGCGCAACTGGCAGATGCCTTTTTTAACCGATCCTTCTTAGATCCAGCGGTCAAAGGCACCTTTCCTGTAGAATTGATCGCTGTCTTAAACGAGTTGGCGATCATGCCAGAAACCAGGGCAGAAGATTTGCAGATCATTAAAGAAAACACGGTCGATCTCTTGGGGGTCAACTATTATCAGCCACGGCGGGTGCAGCAAAAGCGTTCTGCCAAAACAGCGGACACACCAATGCCAGAAGATTACTTCGATGTGTATGATTGGCCAGAAAAGAAAATCAATCCCCATCGAGGCTGGGAGATCTATGAACGAGGCATCTATGATACCTTGATCAACCTACGAGACAACTACGGCAATATCCCCTGTTATATTTCAGAAAACGGCATGGGGGTCGAAGATGAAACACGCTTTATCGATGCCAGCGGTCAGATCCAAGATGAGTACCGCATCACCTTTATCAAAGATCATTTGCGGTATGTTCACCAAGCGATCCAAGAAGGCAGCCAGTGCCGCGGGTATCACATGTGGACCTGCATGGACAATTGGTCTTGGCTGAATGAATTCAAAAATCGTTACGGGTTTATTGCTGTCGATTTGGCTACCCAAAAACGGACCATCAAAAAGTCTGGTGAGTGGTTCCACGAAGTGATTCAGCAAAACGGCTTTGTCGACTGATCATTCATAAAAAACAAATCAATGAAGCGTCCTATCTTGCAAAAGGTAGGACGTTTTTCAGGTTTTTAGAGAATAAAAACAAAATATAAACAAAGACCTTTAATTTGTTTCATTTTATCTTTAGTTTGTTCCTTATTTTTTAGGGATGAAAGCGTTATTCTAGTAGCATGAAGGAGATGATGAGATGTGAAGAAAAAGGGGTTTTGGAGGAATGTCTGGCAATACAAAGCATTGATATTGATGGCTTTGCCAGGTGTTGTCTGGTTTATCTTTTTTTTCTATATACCTGTATTCGCAAATGTGGTGGCGTTCAAAGATTTCCACATTTCACCAGACGGCTTTTTTGCCAGTTTGAAACAAAGCCCATGGGTCGGCTTTGATAACTTTAAATTTTTATTTGCATCCAATGATGCTTGGCTGATCACTAGAAATACCCTACTCTACAATATCGTATTTTTAGCATTCAACCTATTCTTTGCGATTGCCTTTGCCATTATTATGAGTGAGCTGCGCAATAAGCGCTTGGTAAAAGTGTATCACACGATGTCCCTGTTGCCGTACTTCCTTTCTTGGGTGGTTATTTCGTACTTTGTCTATGCCTTTTTGAGTCCAGACAAAGGGATCATCAACCAATGGATCACGGGTATGGGCGGTGAAGGAATCAACTGGTATGCTGATCCGAAATGGTGGCCGTTTATTTTCGTCTTTATGAATGTCTGGAAGAGCTTAGGCTACAACAGCATCATCTATTATGCGTCAGTGGTCGGGATCGATCAGACGTATTACGAAGCCGCGATGGTCGATGGCGCCAGCAAATGGCAGCAGATCAAAAATGTGACGTTGCCACAGCTGATTCCAATGATTTCTGTTTTGTTGATTTTGAACATCGGTGGGATCTTCCGTGCCGACTTCGGACTTTTCTATCAAGTCCCACGAAACTCTGGGGCGTTGTACCAAGTCACCTCCGTTTTAGATACGTACATTTATAATGGACTGACTGCCACAGGCGACTTCGGGATGACCGCAGCTGCCGGCCTTTATCAATCAGTGGTTGGGGCATTACTATTACTAACAGCGAATTTGGTTGTTCGTAAACTAGAACCAGATTCAGCATTATTCTAAGGAGGATGGATAAATGAAGAAAAAAGTAACGAAAGTCGAGATCCGCTCCTTTAACCCAACGGTCAACCTGATTTTTAATATCGTGATCGGTCTGTTCGCGATTTCCTGTGTCTTGCCGTTTCTCTTTGTGATCGCGATCTCATTGACCAGTGAAACCTCTTTGGCAGAAAATGGCTATCGCTTTTGGCCACAAGAATTCTCGTTCGCAGCGTATACCTACCTGTTTAGCGGACAAATGAGCAGCAAAATTTTCCAAGCATTTGGCGTATCTATTTTTATCACTGTTTTTGGTACCTTCGTCAATGCAACGATGACTTCGCTATATGCCTATGTCATCTCTCGCTCAAATTTTCCATTCCGTCGTTTCTTTACGATCTTCGCTTTGATCACCATGTTGTTTGCGCCAGGGATGGTTGCCAATTACTTAGTGATGGTCAACTTGATCCAATTGAAAGACACGATTTGGGCGTTGATTTTACCCCTTGCCTTAGGGCCTTTTAATATCCTTGTTATGCGGACCTTCTTTAAAAAGACGGTACCAGATAGTATTATAGAATCTGCGCGCATCGACGGTGCCAGCGAAATGAAGATTTTTCTGTCCATCGTGTTGCCGTTAGCCGTTCCAGGGATCGCAACGATCAGTCTATTTGCCGCTCTTGGCTATTGGAATGACTGGTTCAATGCATTGTTGTATATTCAAAAAGACTCTTTAGTGCCGTTACAAGCACTTTTGATGCGGATTCAAAGCAACTTGGACTATCTAGCCAAAAGCTCTGGTATGGCTGCCCAGATCCAAGGAGGTTTGGCCGCTTTGCCAAGCGAAACTGCTCGCATGGCAATCGTTGTTGTTGCAACCTTACCGATTGCGATCACCTATCCATTCTTCCAACGGTATTTTGTCGGTGGTCTGACAATTGGTGGCGTCAAAGAATAATCAAATAAGTATAGGGAGGAAACAAAAATGAATTTGTGGAAAAAAACAGCTTTTGCTGGGATGGCCGCAGCGGCAACTTTGGGAATGGCTGCCTGTGGGTCGAACGGCGCAACATCCGATTCAGAAAACAATGCAGACGGTGTAACGACTTTATTGATGTATCAAGTCGGGGACAAGCCAGAAAACTTTGATCAATTAATGGAGATCGCCAATAAACGCATTGAAGAAAAAACCAACGCTCGCATCGATCTGCAGTATATCGGCTGGGGTGATTGGGATCAAAAAATGAGTACCATCATTTCATCGGGTGAAAACTACGATATTTCCTTTGCCTCAAACTATGTTGCGAATGCGCAAAAAGGCGCGTATGCAGATTTGACGGAGTTAGCACCAAAATATGCCAAAGAAGCGTATGATCAATTAGACGAATCTTATATCAAAGGCAATACGATCGACGGAAAATTATATGCCTTTCCAGTCAACGGCAATATTTATGCCCAACAAGTCTTGACCTTCAATAAAGAGTATTTAGATAAATATGATTTGGATATCAGTGGGATCGAATCTTATGCAGATGCCGAAGACGTGTTGAAGAAGTTTAAAGAAGAAGAACCAAACATCGCACCGTTTGCGATCGGTCAAACCTTTAATGTTTCTGGAAACTATGATTATGTGATCGGGAAAGATTACCCATTTGCTGTTAAATTGGACGGCGATACAACGAAGATCATCAATCAATACGAAGATGATGAACAAATGGAAAACCTGAAATTGATGCACAAATGGTACAACGAAGGCTTGATCCCAACTGATGCAGCCACTAATACGACTGGTTACCCATTAGAAGGCAACACATGGTTCATGCGTGAAGAAACCCAAGGACCAATGGATTACGGCGATACGATCTTAAGCAATGCCGCAGGTCATGAATTGGTTTCACGTCCAATCACGAAACAATTAAAATCAACAGGTCAAGCGCAAATGGCAAACTTTGTCGTAGCGAATGTTTCGAAAAACAAAGAAAAAGCGGTGGAAGTGTTGGGCTTGTTGAACAGCGATCCTGAATTGTTAAATGGATTGGTTTGGGGTGTTGAAGGCGAAGCATGGGAAAAAATCGAGGGCGAAGACAACAAAATCCGTCTCCTTGATGGCTACTTGCCAAATACCCGGATGGCTGCTTGGAACACTGGGAACAACATGATCCTTTATACACAAGAATCCATCACAGACGATATGATCAAAGAGCGTGATGAAAATATTGCTAACGCTGAAGCATCACCAATCTTAGGGTTCAACTTCAAGACTGATAATGTGAAAACAGAAATCACGAATATCGCCAATGTCATGAACCGTTACAAAGCAAGTTTAGCAACGGGAACGATCGATCCAGAAGAAAATGTTCCGAAACTAAACGAAGAATTAAAAACCGCTGGCTGGGAGAAGGTCCGCGATGAAATGCAAAAACAATTTGATGAGTATCGTGCAAGCCAAGAATAAGCAATAGGCGCTGCTCACCAATCAATAGATCAAGTAAGCCGGAGGCTAAACGCATCAGGACCAATGGTTCCCACGTCTAGCTTCTGGCTGCTTTTTCTTTAAAGTAAGTAGCGAAATCTTTGATGAAAAAATAACGTTACTTTTGTTTTTTAACCTTCAAGCAGCAAGCATGGAGCATCTAAAACGTACATAGCATTAAAAGATTCTCAGGTAGCTTGAGTAGGAAGCTAAAATCATGCTACATTTTCGATAGGGAACAAATAAGGGAGGAATTTTAAATGGAAGAAACAGCAAATAGTGGGTTGGTCAAGGGCTTTCGCTTGATTTGGGCGATCGTGAAGTTGAATTTGTTTTTCGTCGTATTGACATTGGCAGGTGGCGGAATCTTAGGGATCGGTCCAGCGTTTCATACCATTAGTACCTTGATCCATGAAGAAGGACTAAATTATGAGCATCAAAGCTTTCGCAGCGCATGGCGCATTTGGCGCAGCGTCTTTGTCAAAGCCAATAAACAATTTTATCTTTTCTTCCTACTGACAGGTTTCTTAGTGTATAACTTGTATTTAGCTACCCAGATCCAAGGCTTGATTTGGCTGATGATCTCTTTTGTTTTAGTTGTCGTCAGCGGATTGAGTATCTTACTGTACTTACTAAGTGTGGTTTTTGACACATCCTATGAGATTTCCTTGTGGAATAACCTGAAATTGTCCTTCGTGTGTCTGTTTCTTCATATGGCGACCTTTCTAAAATTGTTAGTGGGGATTGCCAGTATTTTCGCTTTTACTTGGATGATGAAAGGGCTATTGCTCTTTGGAACCTTTAGTCTATTGATTTTGTGGTGCCATGTGGCAATCAGTCAGGAAAAAACCGTCATTGATCGGGACTTGGCACATGACTAAGCAGCGCTTTCGTTTGTTTAAACATGACTTTTTGATCAATCAGTTGATGCAGCTGTATAGCGTGCTCTTGGTGATCATCTCGATTATTATCATGCTGGTTCTGACGGCATATACTGGGGCAGACCGCTTCAATAGCAGCGAACGCCTCGTGGAAGCCACCAGTATGCAGCTGGATGCATACGTGCAGGATCAAAACGCGGTCGTCTCAACGGTATTAGGCGAATTTACCAGTTCGGATACTGCTTTTGAATCGCTGCGCAATTATTTACAGCTTTCATTGCCAGACTATTTTTCCTATAGTAATGATATTTTTCGCCAGACGGGACAAAGTGTGTATTTGCCAAATATCCTCTATCGCTTGATCCGTAATCATCCTAGTATCGAAGAGATCATCATTCAACTGGATGAAAGCAATGAGACACTAGTGGCAACCCCAGATACCCCTTATGGAGAAAAACGCAGCGGCAAGCAGATCGATTTGAAAAATCGTCTGTTTTTTGTTCGTTCGATCGCCCAACCAAGTAATTATGCGCAACCGTTAGGGCAAGTCTACGTGATTTTTCACTCAGACGATGTCTTAGCCAATCGACAAGAAGACAACCAAACGCACGGTATCAACAGTTTTTTGTATACCTCCAATGGTCAGCGGCTATACAAGGATGCCGCGAACCTTAGCAAGCAGACCTTAGCGAAAATTGATCAGGCGGTGGCTCATGGAACTATTCACGACACTCTGTCGAAAGACTTTTATATCAAAAAACAAACGACCGTCAGCGGAGAGTTGTCACTGATCTTGTTGTCAAAAGGTGTGATCTGGCGGGATATTTTTTCTAGTGCCATTTGGATTTTTAGCTTTGGGATTGGGATTCTCTTATTGGTCCTATGGGTGCTCCATCGGACCTTCAAGCGCTATACCTCGCAAGTACAGCAGATCGTCTATGCGACGAAAGAAGTCAGTCAAGGGAATTTTGATAAGCGGATCGATACCGCCAATGTCCAACAAGAGCTGAAAGAAATCGCAGAAGCCATCAATCAAATGACTTACAGTATCAACGAGTATATCAAAGACATCTACACGTTAGAGATCAAGCAGCGAGACGCCGATATGCGGGCGCTGCAAGCACAGATCAATCCGCATTTTCTGTATAACACGTTAGAATACATTCGAATGTATGCCTTGAGTCGCAACCAAGAAGAGCTGGCGGATGTCGTCTATGCCTTTTCGGCACTGCTACGGAACAATACGACGCAAGAAAAGACGAAGACCTTAAAAGAAGAAATCGATTTTTGTGAAAAATATGTCTACTTGTTTCAGATGCGCTACCCAGATAAGATCGCCTATCATGTAACCATCGATTCGGCATTAGAACAGTTGGAATTGCCGAAGTTCACGCTGCAGCCGCTTGTCGAAAACTATTTTGTTCACGGCATCGATTATCAGCGCAATGATAATGCCATCAGTATCAAGGCTTATAAAGAAGTCGATCAGATCGTGATTGAGGTCAAAGACAACGGCAAAGGCGCAGATGCACAGCAGTTGGCGATGATCCAAGAAGAACTGCAAAATCAGGAGATCGGAGCCCAAACCTCGATCGGGATCAAAAATGTTCACGAACGGTTGCGGGGTATGTTCAACAGCGCCTATCAAATGGACGTTACATCTCAGGCAGGTGCTGGGTTTACGGTCAAGATCCGCTTAGATGAGAAACGTTTGCAAAGGGGGCATGAGACAGATGTATAAAGCAATGTTCGTTGATGATGAATACATGATCTTGCAGGGGCTGCAAATGATCTTGCCTTGGCAAGAACTGGGCTTTGAAGTGGTGCATACAGCGAAAAGTGCTAGTGAAGCTCTCGAGTACTTGCAAGAGCATTCCGTTGATTTGCTGATCACGGATATTCGGATGCCAGAAATGAACGGCATCGATATGATCCGCAAAGCACAAGCGTTTGGGAATCGATTTTTCTCGATCATTCTATCAGGCTATCAGGAGTTTGCCTTTGTCAAACAAGGCATGGCGTTAGGTGTGCGTAATTATCTCGTCAAACCTGTTAACAAAGAAGAACTACGCAGCAGTGTACAAGCAATTGCAGCTGAGTTAGAGGAGCAGCAAAAACTGTTGGCAGAAAAAGAACTGTATCAAGAATCAAGCCTGCTGCTTTGGTTGAATGATGAATTGAACGAAAGCGAGTACCTCCATTTGCTGGCGCAACAGCGGGTGCCACTAGCAGCACCCTTTACCGTTTTGCAGTTCAATGGGACTGCTGAGATCTTACAAAAAATCACGACGTTTTTTCAGCAACACGATCAGCCATTGATCTTACCAGGGCGATTAGATGAAAACCAAGTGATCATTACTGCTACTGGACCAAGGCAGCAAATCAACGCTGACCTAAAAGCACTGGCACAGCAGCTCAATAGTACAGACTGGCAGTTGATCATGAGCGAGACCATCAACGAGTGGGAGAATTTGTATAAAGCCTATGAAAAAATCAAACAGGTTCAGTCACTGCAAGCCTTCTACCCGGATCTGTTCTTACAAGAACAGACGATCCACGTGGATATTTTAGAGCGAAACGAAGAACTCCCGTTTCTGTCTTTTAACAAAGCATTGACCATTGGGGATGTCAAAACGATCCAACATGAGCTGGATAAAATGTTCGCTATTTTGGAACAAACCCAAGCAGACCCTGAGCATGTTCGCTATGTTTCGTTCTTGTTGTTCAACGATATTTATCGGCAGTTACCAGTACTTTCCCATGAAAACCATGAACAGATTTTGGCACGGATTCGTGAGTCTAATACACTGGCAGATTTGCGGCAGCTCTTTGATGATGTGCTGGAGCTGGCGAAATCGCAGCCACCGCAAAAACGCTATTCGGAGATCGTTCAAAAGACGATCCAACTGATCGAAGAAGGCTATACCCATGATTTGACGGTCAAATCAGCGGCAGAAGAACTGCATGTCAGCGTCGTTTATTTGGGCCAGCTCTTTAAGAAAGAAACGGAAATGAGCTTTAATCAGTACGTCAATCTGGTGCGGATCAAGCAAGCCCAGCAGCTGCTGCTTCATTCGAAAGCTACGATCAGTGAGATCGGCGATCGTATTGGTTACAACAATACCAACTATTTTTCCAAAATGTTTAAGAAATTGAATGGTCTGACCCCCAAAGAGTTTCGCGATACCTATGAACAGCATTATGAATCCCTTGATTGAATTTAGATTTCTTCAAAAAAATTCTGGTTTTTGTGATTAAATGATAGTAATTGTGACGCTTTCACGGTAAACTAAGAGAGGAAAAATAAAGAAGAGAGCGTGATGTTGTGAAAGAAACCAAAAAATTTGCACAAGTTTTGATAGGTACCGGGCTGATTGCGTTGGCCATTTCCTTATTGATCACCGCCCATCAAGGTTATGATACGATCAGTACGTTTTTACTAGGAATTTTGAATTTCGTCGATGTCCCTTTTTGGATTGCCAGTTTGTGTTTTAATATTATTGTTTTGTTGTTCGTTGCAGTCTTTGATCGTGCCGAATTAGGCATTGGCAGTTTTATCAACGGGATTGGCTTAGGCCTGTTGATTGGGATCTTTGAACCAGTGATGGACAAAGTATCGATTCATTTGCCTTTTTATCCTTGGATCGCTATTTTCGCTGCACCGATCTTATTTGGGATCGGCGCTGGTATCTACGTTTCTTCCAACAAAGGATCAGCGGCGTTAGAAGCCTTGACTGCCTTGATCTACAAACGAAGCAAATTGACGCAAAAAACGATCCGTATCGGCTTGGATGCAGCCATGGTCTTGATCGGTTTTGCGCTAGGCGCCAGTGTTGGGTTAGGTACTCTCTTGTGTATCGTCTTTATTGGCCCAATCTTTGAAGCCACCATGAAAACCATCGCTGCTCGGAAGAAAAACGCCTAGCCTTGAGAATAAGTCGGAAAAAGCTGTCTGTAAGGGCAGCTTTTTTGCTGCTTCCATTTAAGGGAATTATCTGAAGGAAGAAAAATCCTGATTTCCTTAAGATTCTCTGGGTAAAAAAAGTGTTTTCTCCATGGTTACTGTCTTATTAGACTTGGTATACTGATAAGACGAGTAAAGGAGAAGTGAAAATGAAAAGTTATCGTTCGACGATTGCGGCTTGCTTTGTAGGGTACATCGTTCAAGCCGTCATCAATAATTTTGCCCCCTTATTATTTTTGACCTTTCAAAGCCAATACCAGCTACCGATCAGCCAGATTACTTTGCTGGTTAGTTTTAACTTTTTGACCCAGTTAGCCGTCGATTTTGCAGCAATCTTTTTTGTAGACCGCATCGGCTATCGAGTGTCGATCGTAGCCGCGCATTTTTTTGCAGCGATCGGCTTGATTGGTCTAGCCGTTTTTCCCTTATGGTTTCCGACCCCGTTTAGCGGATTGTTAGCAGCGGTTTTGTTGTATGCCATTGGCGGTGGCTTGCTGGAAGTCTTAGTCAGTCCCATCGTTGAAGCCTGTCCAACGGAACATAAGGAAAAAACGATGAGCATGCTGCACTCGTTTTATTGCTGGGGGTACGTGGGGGTCGTTATGTTCTCAACTGCGTTCTTCATGGTGTTCGGTATTCAACAGTGGCCGATTTTGGCGATCATCTGGGCGCTGATCCCGTTGGTCAATTTGTTTTTCTTTACCAAAGTCCCGTTGGCGCCAATCGTTGCCGGAGGAGAACGAGGGTTGACCACTCGGCAGCTCTTTTCCTTGAAAAGCTTTTGGCTGTTTCTGGTGATGATGGTCTGTGCTGGAGCCAGCGAACAAGCAGTCAGCCAATGGGCATCGACCTTTGCCGAACAGGGCTTAGGCGTTAGTAAGACGCTAGGCGATTTAGCAGGGCCAATGGTTTTTGCCTTGATGATGGGGATCTCCCGCTTGCTTTACGGCAAGTTCGGGGAACGCATCGATTTGAAACGCTTTATGTTTTTGAGTGTTTTGCTTTGCCTACTGGCGTATATGATGATCGGCTTTGCTTCATTGCCATTGATCGGGTTCCTTGGCTGCGGCTTAAGCGGTTTTGCCGTAGGGATCATGTGGCCAGGGGTCTTTAGTCTTTCTGCGCAATACATTCGCAACGGCGGAACGGCGCTATTTGCTTATTTGGCATTAGCAGGAGATTTAGGGTGTTCAATCGGACCCGCTGTCGTCGGCAGTATCGTCGAATGGACGGGACAACAGCTGCAGGTTGGGATTCTAGGGGCGATCGTTTTCCCGATCATCTTGCTGACAGGAATTTATTTGGTTCAACAAATGCACAAAAAACGACAGCTTCCGTTGCTGGTTTTTCAAGAATCCACAAAAGAATAAAAAAATTTTGGAGCAAATGCCGTCTTTTCATGGTATTTGCTTTTTGTTTTCTGAAATTCCTCTAGTCAAGATAGTTTCTATCCGCTATACTTTGACTTATTCATTTAAAAAGGAAGTGATGTTGTGAAAAGTCAATTGAAAAAAGAAATCAGTTTTTTTGGGGCATTATCGACAGTAATGGGAACGGTGATCGGCGCCGGCGTGTTTTTCAAAGCAGCGGCTGTGGTCCAGCAGACCCAATCCACCGGTTTGACCTTGTTGGTCTGGCTGCTTGCCGGCTTTCTAACGATTTGCGGCGGTTTGACGGTGGCGGAGTTAGCGACGGCGATTCCTGAGACTGGCGGACCCATTCGATATATTGAAAGAATTTATGGAAAATTACCCTCCTTTTTATTAGGCTGGGCACAAAGTATCATTTACTTTCCAGCGAACGTGGCGGCTTTAAGTATTATTTTTGCGACCCAGTGTTTGAACTTATTTCATCTACCCAGCAATTATTTGCTTCCTTTATCGATTTTGACCGGAACGAGTGTGACATTGATCAATCTTTTGGGAACAAAAGCCGCTGCTCAAGTCCAGTCCGTCACGTTAGCAGTCAAGCTGATTCCGATTGCGGTGATCATCGTGGCGGGCCTGTTGACACCAGGGCAAGTATCGGTCTCATTGGTGGATTTTTCTTCCAATACTCAAGGATCGCTTGCAGCTGGCATCAGTAGTGCCCTCTTAGCAACCCTTTTTGCTTATGACGGCTGGATGGGAGTCGGTAATGTCGCTGGGGAAATGAAGCGACCCGAAAAAGATTTACCAAAAGCCATCATCTTTGGGTTGAGTTTTGTTACCTTGGTGTATGTGTTGATCAATGTTGCCTTTTTAAAAACATTGCCGATCGATCAAATCGCTGGTAATTTGAACAGTGCCTCAGAAACTGCGATGGCCTTGTTTGGCAGCTTTGGCGGAAAACTGGTCACGATCGGTATCCTGATCTCTGTGTATGGCGCATTGAACGGCTATACAATGACTGGCTTGCGGGTCCCATATGCCATGGCGTTGGAAGATGAGATTCCTTTCAGCAAGACCTTTGCCACTTTAAGTAAAACCACCAATGCACCCTATGCGGCGGCTTTTTTACAATTAGGGATCGCGTGTATCATGATGCTTTTAGGCACCTTTGATCTCTTGACCGATATGCTGGTTTTTGTTATGTGGTTCTTTAGTGTATTATTGTTTGTAGGAGTTTTTCGTTTGCGAAAAACAGAACCGCAGATGAAGCGTCCGTATAAAGTTCCCTTCTATCCAATCATTCCCTTGATTGCGATCTTAGGTGGCTGTTTTATCTTGATTATGACCTTGATCACTGACACGTGGTTAGCAGTCGTGGGAATTGGCGTGACGTTACTAGGAATTCCCGTTTTTTATGGAAAAGCAAAAGGAAAAGCGAGAGGAGCGAAAGAATGAAGATCGTTGTACTTGATGGCTATGCGTTGAATCCAGGAGATTTGTCTTGGCAAGGGTTTGAAGAATTAGGAGAGGTGACGGTGTATGATCGTACCTCGTATACAGATAAACAAGAAATTATTGAGCGAATCGGCGATGCCGAAGCAATTTTGACAAATAAAACGCCGATCACCGCAGATGTGCTCAAAGCATGTCCGCAATTGACCTACATTGGGGTCTTGGCAACTGGATACAATGTCGTTGATTTGGCAGCAGCGAAGGAACAGGGAATCACCGTGACCAATATTCCTAGCTACAGTACAAATGCAGTGGCACAAGCGACCTTTGCTTTGCTGCTGGAAGTGACGAATCAAGTGGGACACCATAATCGTTCCGTGCATCAGGGCGACTGGCAAACCAGCAAAGATTTTTCTTATTGGCAGACACCATTGATGGAATTGGCAGGCAAAACGATTGGGCTGATTGGATATGGTGCGATTGCTCAAGCAGTTGCCACGATCGCTCATGCGTTTCAGCTGAAGGTGATCTACTTTAATCATCGACCAAAACCAGCACAAGCAGATTGGGCAAAACAAGTTTCGCTGGCGGAATTGTATCAAGAAGCAGATATCATCAGCCTTCATGTTCCGCAGTTTCCTGAGACAGAAAAAATGATCGATCGCACCGCATTGGCACAAATGAAATCTTCTGCGATCCTGATCAATACCGCCCGTGGCGGCTTGATCGATGAAGCGGCAGTTGCTGAAGCGCTGCAAACTGGGCAGATCGCAGCCTTGGCGGCAGATGTCGTTTCAAAAGAACCGATCGAAGCTGACAATCCCTTATTACAGGCGCCAAATTGCTATTTGACACCGCATATCGCTTGGGCACCCGTCGAAACGCGGCGTCGTTTGATGGGGATTGCTGTGGCGAACTTAAGCGGCTTTAAAGCAGGTACACCGCAAAATGTCGTGTAAGCAAAACGAGCAAGTAAAAGGACTTTGACAAAACAGGCGACTAGCAAAGCAGTTAGTCTCGCCGACACAGTAACCATTTCGACCAGTCATCCAGCCTCACAAGGTGATTGGTCGTAGGACTGGTGGTTTGTCTAAGTCTTTTTTTGCTGAAAATGAAAGGAGACGGTCTTGAAAAAGTATTATTATCTAGCGGCCTTTGTTAGCGTGCTGGTCTTGAGCTGGCTGATCCAAACCCAAAGCAGCCGCTTTTATGCACAGCCGATCATAGAAGTACAAACGGTTCAAGTCGCCGCCGACCAGCAGCAGATCCAAGGGATCGTTCGTAACGGAGAAGAAGCGGGGGTACTACGGACAGTCACTACGCAATACACCCCCAACGGTGCGGTTCATCCGTTGTATCAGACCGGACAACAGCTGCTTTTGCAAAAAGAAGGGGATGGCTGGCAGGTACAAGCACAAAAACGGGATGGGTATCTCTTTTTCTTCCTTGCCTTATTTTTGATGGCAGTAGTCGCAATTGGTGGCAAAAAGGGCTTGCTGGCTTTACTTAGTATCTTTGTGAATACTGGCTTGCTGCTCCTTTTTCTTTGGTTTCACAAAGGCAACAGCTCCTTTTCATTGGTCTTTTTGATGATCGTTTTTACGATCGTCTCGTTGGTTTTGACGATGGGGATTTCCTATGGCTTTCGTACGATCGACAGTCGCAAAATCATTGCCTCGTTAGCCAGCGTCCTCTTGGCGTTTTTTCTCTGTCGGTTCGCCATGGATCTTTTGCAAGATCATGGGTTGCGCTATGAAGAAATGTCGTTTCTGACCCGTCCGTATCGCAGTGTCTATCTAGGGAGTCTGCTGATTGGCGCGATTGGTGCCAGCATGGACAATATTGTCATGCTGATTGCCAGTCTAGATGAGATCCAGCGCATCAATCCCCAGACTAGCCGCAAGGAACGATTAGCGATCGGTCGGTCCATCGCGCAAGATACGACTTCTTCGATGATCAATGTCTTGTTGTTTGCTTATTTAAGTGGGAGTATGCCAGCGCTATTGTTTTACCTAGCAAATGGCTGGCTGCTGTCGCAAGCATTGCCGATGCATCTTTCTTTAGAAATAGTGCGTACATTATGCGGCGGCTTTGCGCTGGTTTTATCGGTACCGTTGACGCTCCTTTGCTTTGAACTACAAAGGAGGAAAGCAGGATGAATATTTTGTTTGTGTTGATCTTGCTTTTTCTCTTGCTGACTTTCGCTGTTTTTCGGATCGAAGGGCTGTTTCAAGTTACTGGTCTGTTTATGAATGTGGCTGTCTTTCTAGCGCTGCTGGTCCTGATTGACCGAGGGGCACCGATCTTACCAGCGGCTTGTGTTGCCTTTTTAGCCGTGGCGGCGATCACCTTGTTTTTCGTGAACGGCGTCAATCAGAAAACCAAAATTGCCTTTGTCTGTGTGTTGGTCTTTCTAGGGCTTTTTCTACTACTATTTCCGCTTGTGCTCGCTGCAATGAATCTGCATGGGTTTTCGGCAGAGGAACTGGATGAGTTGGCGATGTATTCCTTTGATGTAGCCATCGATTTTAAGACATTGATGACTGCGATCATTTTGATGAGTTTTTCGGGGGCGGTGGCAGATGGGAGTATGGCGATCAGCACTGCGACCTATGAACTTTTTCAAGCAAACCCGCAAGTCTCGATCAAGGCATTAAGTAAAAGTAGTATGACCGTGGTATCAGACGTATTGTCTTCAACGATCAATACCTTATTGTTTGCCTTTATGGGAAGTAATCTGGCGTTGATTGCGTGGTTTCAAGATTTGTCGATCTCCTTTGGTGAAATGATCAATTCGAAGGCGTTCGTCTCAGAATTGGTCGTTTGTTTGATCACGGGTCTGGCAGCGGTGATTATTTTACCCATCACCGCATGGGCAGCGAGTTGGTATTTTTTGAAAAGAAACCGAATGGAATAGGAAGGAGCGCAACCACCATGGAACCACTAATTGAAACTAAGCGATTAGTGCTGCGAGAAATGAGTCATGACGATCGACCAGCGATTGAAAAGATTTTGCAAGATCCAGAAGTTATGATTGCCTATGAAGGACCCTTCAGTGAGCAAGAAGTCACTGGTTGGATCGACAAACAGCTGCAACGCTATCAAAACGATCACATTGGCTTGTGGCTAGTGATTGAGAAAGCATCAGGGCAAGCGATCGGTCAATGCGGGTTGACATGGCAAGACGTCAAGGGAGAAGCCGTTTTAGAAATTGGGTACTTGTTTCAAAAGAACTTCTGGCATCATGGGTTTGCCACAGAAGCCGCCCAGGCTTGTAAAGACTATGCGTTTGCAACGCTGAATGCCGCCATTGTTTATTCGATCATTCGTGAGACCAATCAAGCCTCCATAAATGTGGCATTGCGCAATGGAATGAAGCTGGTGGATCGCTTTGTCAAACACTATCGGCAAGTGGACATGCCGCATCTTGTGTATGCTGTGGCGAAAGAGATGTGAAAAACGTAAGAATGCTTTTTTCGATTTAGACAATGAAACGCCCTTAGAAAGTTAGCTTTTTCTAACTTTCTAGGGGCGTTTTTTATGCTTGCGTAAAGCTTTTTCGTTCGATGAGTTCAGCACCTAAAAGGACTGTTTTGGTGATCGCTCGAGGATGAACGATCTGATCCACCAATAAATTGATCGCGGTTTTGGCGATTTCCTCCACATCAATTTTAAACGTTGTTAGAGGGGGAGCCACAAATTTTGCGATCTCATTGTCGTTGATACTGATTAATTCCAAGCGATCAGGAATGATGATGGATCGTTCATTTAACGCTTGGAGCACACCAACTGCGATGGTGTCAGAAGCCACAAAGAGCGCCTCTGGCAAATTGTCACCAAGGGATTCCACCATTTTTTTCGCCAAACGATAGCCGGTTTCAACGGAAAAATTGCCACCACTAAATAAGAACGCCTCATCGAGCGCATCTCGACGAGCCAGCGTTTGACGGAAGATGACCTCGCGACTATCCATTTCTGCACGTTGGGTATCAGGATTTAGATAAGCACCACCAATAAAGCCGATCTTTCGGTATCCTTTTGTTAAAAATAGATCGATCGCCAGTTGCGTCATTCGATCAGTATCAGGTTTGACCGTATCGAACAGCTCTGGACAGGGGTTGATTTCCAAAAGGACGCCATAGGGGCAAACGGATTTGAACTGCTGCGTTTCTTTCTCAGTGAAAGAGCCAATCCCAATAAATCCGGCGACTTCTTGCAGTGTTTCTAAAACATCATCTTCATGGGTGATCAGTTGAATTTCCAAATTGTTGATTTTCGCATATTTTTCTAAAGAGATACGCAATTGTCGAAAATAGACATCTTGCAGCTCTTCTTGTTCTGTCAGCCAGAAAAGGACGGCGATTTTTTCTAGTGTTGTTTTTATTTTTGAGCGATCATAACCTAGTGATAAAGCGGTATGAATAATTTTTTGACGCGTATCGGCTGCGATCGACAACGATTCGTCGCCTTTCAATAATCGGGAAACAGTCGCTTGTGAAAAGCCTGATTGCTCGGCAATTTTTTTTATTGTAACCAATCTTCTTCACCTCTTTCTTCTAGTATACGCTAACAACTTTACCAAGTAAATGAATTTACTAAATATATTTACTCAATAGTGAAAGTTTAGAGCGTGGAGGTATTTTGAAAAATTATTTGTGAGATAAACCTTGATTTTATCCGTTTATTTACTCCGTTGGAGAAATTAATTTAGTAAAACTATTTACATATTAAGTAAAATAATTTATTATAAACGAGAAGATAGCGTTTGCAAAATAAAGAAAAGGTGGAGAAATGATGATGAAAAAAATGTCTCGAGTTCTTTTTTTAAGTGTAGCAGCTTTAGGATTAGGTGCTTGCGGTCCACAAAGTGAAGGGACAGATAGTACTGCAGCAAATAGTGGCAGCAATAAGGACTATGATCTATTGGTCTGGGAGGACCAAGCAAAATCAGCTGGGATTGAAGAGGCAGTCAAACAATTTGAAGAAGAACACGATGTGACGATCAAAGTGGTCGAAAAAGCCTATGGTGGACAGATCGAAGATTTACGATTGGATGGACCCGCTGGTACAGGTGCGGATGTCATCACGATTCCTGGCGATCAAATCGGTACAGCCGTTACCGAAGGTTTGTTGAAAGAATTAACAGTCGATCAAACGCTACAAGAGCTGTATACAGAATCAGCAATGCAATCGCAAATCGTTGACGGCAAAGTCTACGGCTTACCAAAAGCGGTTGAAACACAAATTTTGTATTATAACAAAGAACTAATTTCCGAAGAAGACTTGCCACAGACAACGGATGAGTGGCTGGAGTATTCCAAGTCTGTTTTAGGTGCTGACAGTTATGGGTTACTGGCATTATGGGATCAAATTTATTACGCACAAGGTGTATTGAGCGGTTATGGCGGTTATGTTTTTGGCGAGAATGCCGATGGATCCTATGACCCTGAAGATATTGGATTAGCTAATGAAGGCGCGATCGAAGGAGCAGACTATATCCAACAATTTTATGATGC
Source organism: Candidatus Enterococcus avicola (assembly GCF_047470845.1). Classification (NCBI taxonomy): domain Bacteria; kingdom Bacillati; phylum Bacillota; class Bacilli; order Lactobacillales; family Enterococcaceae; genus Enterococcus; species Candidatus Enterococcus avicola. The sequence goes on from NZ_JBLGTY010000005.1 coordinate 139,032, forward strand.
AGGTGTTTTTCCATCGGGATTGGTCGGTGAACAAGGAATCAATGTGTTGGACTCTTTATTTACGGAAGGAAAAGCTGCCGCTGTCATCTCGGGACCATGGAACTTGTCTCCTTATAAAGAAGCGGGCATCGACTATGGTGTGAAAGAATTGCCATTATTAGGCAATGGTGAACATATGGGCTCCTTTATCGGTGTCAAAAGCTACAACGTAAGTAGCTATTCCCAAAATCCTGAATTAGCTGAAGCATTCGTCAAATTTATCAGCAATGAGGAAAATTCAAAAGTTCGTTATGAAAAAACACAGGAAGTACCAGCGGTTGCTTCATTAGCAGATGATCCAGCAGTTCAAGAAAGTGAAAGTGCTGCAGCCATTGCCGCTCAGTCCCAACACGCAGAACTAACGCCTGGGATCACTGAAATGAATTCAGTATGGGAACCAATGGATGCCGCATTGCAAACCATTGCTACTGGAAAGGCTGAACCGAAAACAGCTTTACCACAAGCAGTCGAACAGATCAAATCAGCCATTGCGGCAATTCAAAACTAGAAAGTCGTCTCAAGGACAAACGTTTCGGATGGTCATTCATCATTAGGAATCAAGTAAGGCCGAACGAAACGTTTGTCAGCGGCTTTTTCTTACAGGGGGCGAAAATGTGAAAAACAGGCAGTCGTATGCAAAACGAGCAATGCTATTCTCGATAATACCAGGATTCGGTCAATTTTATAATCGGCAAAAAATCAAAGGCGCTTTATTTTTCTTCTTTTTTACTATGTATCTTGTCGTCTTTAAAGATTTATTTAATATGGGACTTTGGGGCATCGTGACATTAGGCGTGGAAGTGCCGAGAGACAATTCCATCTTTTTATTAGCAGAAGGATTAGTTGCCTTGATCGTCATCGGTTTTGGTCTGTTGTTCTATTATTTAAACATCCGTGATGCCTATAAAAACGGTGAATTAAGAGACAATGAGCTACCAGTCAACTCTATCCGTGAAAGCTACCAGGCACTATTAAGAGAAGGCTATCCTTATTTAATGAGTAGCCCAGCATTTTTCTTACTCGTGTTTTCTGTTATTTTTCCGATTCTCTTTAGTATCGCGTTAGCTTTTACGAACTATGATCTGTATCATTCTGCACCTGCCAATTTAGCAGATTGGGTGGGATTAGAGACCTTTAAGAAGATTTTTACTGTCGATATTTGGCGTAGTACCTTCTTCAATGTTCTGGGCTGGACAGTTATCTGGACCTTGATCGCCTCAACGTTACAAGTTTCAATCGGAATATTTTTAGCGGTGCTGGTGCATCAAAAAGAATTACGACTCAAAAAGTTCTTTCGAACGATTTTGATCCTCCCATGGGCAGTTCCGGGATTTGTTACGATCTTGGTGTTTTCAGGAATGTTCAATGATTCCTTTGGTGCGATCAATCATTCGATTTTGAATTTCTTCCAGATTTCACCGATTCCTTGGCTAACGAGTGCGAATTGGACCCGCTTAGCTTTGCTACTGATTCAAGGCTGGCTAGGCTTCCCGTATATTTTTATCGTGACTACAGGGACGCTGCAATCCATTCCTGATGATTTGTATGAGGCTGCGACCATCGATGGTGCTTCAGCTTTACAAAAATTCCGCCGAATCACATTGCCATTATTGCTTTATGCAATGGCACCGATTTTGATTACGCAATATACGTTTAACTTCAACAATTTCAATATCATTTATCTGTTTAATTCTGGTGGACCAGCAGTTCCTGGTTCGACCGCTGGTGGTACCGATATTTTGGTTTCGTGGATCTATAAGCTCACGATGCAAAATAGTCAATATGCACTGGCAGCAGCGTTGACGATTCTCTTATCGATCGTCGTGATCGCGATTGCTTTATGGCAATTCCGCCGAACAAATTCATTCAAGGAGGTTGGATAACATGAAGGCAGCAAGTATGAAGAAACAAAAATTTGTCCGCCTATCCTTGACGTATCTCGTACTGATTTTTACGGTAGTGGTGATCGTCTACCCTTTACTTTGGACGATCGGTGCTAGTTTTAATCCTGGGAACAGTTTAGTAAGTACGAGTTTGATTCCGACGAGTCCGACATTAAGTCACTACACGAAATTGTTTGCTGGCGACAACTCGCTTTATTATAGTCAATGGTATTTGAATTCATTAAAAATCAGTGTATGCACCATGTTCTTGTCACTGATTTTTGTCTCCATGACGGCGTATTCCTTTTCACGATTTCGTTTTACAGGCCGTAAAAATGGGTTGATGCTGTTCTTACTCCTACAAATGATCCCGCAGTTCTCTGCCTTGATCGCAATTTTTGTATTGGCGCAAATGCTCGGCTTGATCAATAGCCATTGGTTGCTGATCTTGATTTACGTTGGGGGCCAGATTCCCATGAACACGTACTTATTGAAAGGGTATTTTGACTCGATCCCGTTAGATTTAGACGAGAGTGCCAAGATAGATGGCGCAAGCAATACGCGAATATTCTGGCAAATTTTGATTCCTTTATCACGACCAATGCTGGCAGTCGTTGCCATGAATGGCTTTACTGGACCACTTGGAGACTTTGCCCTGTCTTCTGTGATTTTACGTAATCCTGAGTACTATACATTACCCATCGGGTTATACAAATTAGTCACGGATAAAATGGGAGCCAGCTATACGACTTTTGCGGCAGGGGCTATTTTGATCAGTATTCCGATCGCACTCGTCTTTATTGCATTACAAAAACATTTTGTCTCCGGTTTGACCGCTGGTGGCACAAAAGGATAGGAAGAGAAGATGACAAGATATAACTTAGAAGAACGCTTTTTACATGGTGGGGATTATAATCCTGACCAGTGGCTAAATTATCCCGAGATCTTAGCCAAAGATTTAGAACTAATGGAAAAAGCTCATGCTAATACATTTTCCCTTGGTATTTTTGCTTGGAGTGCCTTAGAGCCAGCAGAAGGGGTGTTTGAATTTGAATGGTTAGACAAAATCATGGATGAGCTCGCCGAACGAAACAGCAACGTCATTTTAGCGACGCCAAGCGGCGCGCGTCCTGCCTGGTTGTCTAAAGCATACCCTGAAGTTCTACGGACCAATGAAAAACGGGAAAAAATGTTACACGGCGGGCGTCACAATCACTGCTTTTCTTCACCGATCTATCGTGAGAAAGTGGCGATCATCAATCGGAAATTAGCTGAACGCTACCACGATCACCCAGCACTATTGATGTGGCATATTTCCAATGAGTATTCTGGCGATTGTCATTGTCCCATTTGCCAAGAAAACTTTCGTCAGTGGGTCAAGCAGAAGTACCAAACATTAGCAGCCTTGAATGAGGCCTGGTGGGGACCTTTCTGGAGCCATACAATCACCGATTGGTCGCAAATCGAATCTCCTTCACCGATCGGCGAAATGCAAGTTCATGGACTAAATCTAGACTGGCATCGTTTTGTGACCGATCAGACCATTGATTTCTATGAACATGAGATCAAAGACATTCGTCGTTTGTCTCCAGATGTACCGATCACAACGAATTTCATGGCAGATACCCGAGATTTGATTCCCTTTTATAGCCTTGACTATGGAAAATTTGCCCAGCATGTAGATGTCATTAGTTGGGATTGTTATCCTGCTTGGCACAATGATTGGGGAACGACCGCTGATTTGGCAAGTAAGGTTGGGTTTATCAATGATCAGTACCGTAGCTTGAAAAAGCAACCCTTTTTGATCATGGAATCAACCCCTAGTGGTGTGAATTGGCATCCAGTCAATCGCACGAAACGCCCCGGGATGCATCTGTTGTCTTCTATGCAATTTATTGCTCACGGTTCAGATAGTAATCTTTATTTCCAATGGCGAAAATCTCGAGGCTCATCTGAGAAGTTCCATGGGGCCGTCGTGGACCATGACAACGACGAACAGAATCGTGTTTTTCAAGATGTAGCAGAAGTGGGAAAAGCCTTAGAAGAAATCAAAGAAATCAAAGGATTGCACAAAAAAGCCAAAGTGGCGATCATCTATGATTGGGATAACAATTGGGCGCTCAATGATGCGCAAGGTTTTGGTTTGGAGAGCAAACGCTACCCACAAACGTTGCAAGAGCATTATCGCTATTTTTGGGATCATGACATCGCGGTTGATGTCATCACGAAAGACCATGACTTTGATGCTTACCAATTGATCATCGCTCCGATGCTTTACCTTTTACCAAAAGAAACTATGAAAAAGTTTCAACAGTATACGAAAAATGGCGGGACGCTGGTTTCCACTTATTTGACGGGGATCGTGAATGAAACGGACTTGACCTATTTAGGGGGCTGGCCCCAAGAGTTAGAAGAACTGTTTGGTGTGTCTGTGAAAGAAATCGATACGTTATATCCGAAACAAAAAAATTTGCTTTTAATGAAGGAGCAGCAGTACCAAGTTCATGATTATTGTAGTGTTGTTCAAACAAACACTGCCCAAACGTTAGGGGTCTACGGTGCTGATTTTTATCAAGGTCAAGCTGCAGTGACCGTAAATGATTATGGTGAAGGAAGTGCCTACTATCTTGGGGGACGGACGGATCAAGCCTTTTTGGAAGACTTCTATCAAGAAGTAACACAACAGCTTCGCATACAAAATGAGTGGGTCCGTCAAGGTTCAACGAACGTGTCGATCCAAAGTAGAGAAAGTCAGCAAGAGCAGCTCGCTCCGACCACCTATTATTTTGTGATGAATTTTTCCGAAGAAAATCAAGAAGTAGAGGTAGCAACTTCAGGAATCGATTTGCTTACTGGAAAAACGACAAACCAAAAGCTTCAGTTGGCGCCTTATGAGGTGCAGATTATCAAAGTGACAGCACCAGAACAATAAAAACTATTGTGTCAATTATATGAAAAAAGAAGTACTTACGTTGATGAAAAAAACGTAAGTACTTCTTTTTTATAGAGAGTGTTTTAATTTTCTTGCGCAAATTCGGCAGCTTTTGTTCCTGCTTGGCGTCCGAAGATGATGATATCGGCAACGGCATTTCCGCCAATTCGGTTTTCACCATGCAACCCACCAGTTACTTCACCGGCTGCAAAAAGACCTGGAATGATCTCGTTATCCGTAGCGATCACTTCTGTGTTGGTGTTGATCTTCACGCCGCCCATCGTGTGGTGGATACCAGGAGCGATGGCAATGGCATAGTAAGGTCCTGTTGACAAATCGTTGTCCATTGCTGTGCTGCGTCCAAAGGCTTCGTCTTCACCAGCAGCCACACTGCTGTTCCACGTAGCGATCGTGTCAGCAAGCGCTGCTTCTGGCATGTCCAATTCTTTTGCTAATTCTTCGATCGTGTCAGCGGATTTGACTAACCCTTGTTGCTCGTAAAAATCAATGGCTGTCACGCGTTCTTTGACACCTGCATCAAAAACTAACGTTGCTGATTTTTCAGGTAGGGCAATGATCGCTTCAGAGACTTTGTCTCGTGTTTCCATTTCATTGAAGAACCGTTCGCCTTCTTGATTGACCAAGATCGCGCCTTCTCCACGGACAGCTTCAGTGATCAACAGTGATTTAGACTGATCCACTGTTGGGTGGATTTGGATTTGCTCTAAATCAACCGTTTGTCCACCTAATGCTTCGATCATTTTGATCCCATCACCAGTTGAACCCTCTTGGTTCGTTGTCACGTAGTCTGCCAATTCTGGTTTGTATTCGGTGATCATGTCGAAATTGGCACCGAAACCGCCTGTTGTAACGACAACTGCTTTGGCATCAATGGTTTGTTCGGTTCCTTCCACTTCAACCGTCACCCCGTTGACTTGGCCATCTTCTTCATTGATTTCTTTGACATCGGCATTCACAAAAATTGGGATTTCCAATTCATGGATGTTGCGCATCAAGCCATCAACTAAGTATTCCCCAACAGCAGAACCATCAGATGGACGGTGCGTTCTTTTTTCACTCATCCCGCCAGTCGTTGTTAAGTTGTCTAAAGTGATACCCATGGAATCTAACCAATCGATCGCTTCTGCTGAATGATCCACAAAGTAGCGCAACAATTCTTCATCATTGGTGTTGTGACCGCCAGCTAATGTTTCTTCATAAAATAGATCGTTTGAATCTTCGATGCCTTCTGCTTCTTGGAATTTGGTTTCTGAAGCGTTCATTCCTGCTGAAGATTTCAATGTATTTCCACCAGAAATTGGCATTTTTTCTAAAATAACTGGGTTTGCACCAGCTTCTTTTGCTTGGATCGCAGCGGCCATTCCAGCGCCACCCGCACCGACGATCACGACATCGTAGCTGTCTGCAAGTTCGCTAGGGTCTGTGTATTCTTGACCAGATGCAGCAGAAGTTGCATCTGTTTCTTCATTAGCAGATGAACCAGTACTTGAGCTGCTGCTTGTTTGTGAATCAGCGCCACAAGCACTCAAAGTTGCTAACGAGGTTAGGACTAATAGTGTTTGGAAAATTTTCTTCATTGTTTTTATTCCTCCTAAAACTTTTTCCAAATCAAAGACTAACATAGTTGTCGTGTTATTTTTAGCTTTTGTTCGAAAAATCACATAATAATTAGAAAAGTTTAATTTATAAAGCGTTTTAGTCGAGGTGAAAGGGTTTCTTGGTCATTATAAAAAAGAGTGAATTCGTGAATTTATGGAAATAGAAGAATTATTGATTCTTTGATTTGTTTGGTATTAATCATGAAGGGAGAAAGCGAAGAGGCTTTGATTCGCCTCTCTTCTGTTATTGAAAAAACGTACGTCACTGAGGTGCCGAGGAATGATCTCTTTTATTAAGAATAAATCAAATGCTTTGCGCTCAAAATATAGAAAGAAATTGATGGCATCCGTGTTTGTGGGCACCAACTTTTACTCAATAAATAAAGATAGAATCTTAGTTTTCAAGAGTCATTGCCAAGAAACTGCGGTGTTTCTTAAAAAAATCAAGAGAACTGTCTTGCAAAACAAATCCTTTCTAGTATAATAAAAATAAGTTAGGTCTACCTAAAAAATAAATAAACTATCCTTAACTATGGAAATGGAGTGAAAATAATGATTACTTTTTCAGAAATATCCGCAGCCTATGATGGCGATCATCAAGTGATCTCGGATTTGTCGTTTCAAGTAGAAAAACCGTCGATCGTAGGGATCATTGGTCCAAATGGGGCAGGGAAGTCGACGCTGATCAAAGCGGCGTTGAAATTGATCCCTTCCAGTGGGAACATGAGTGTCGACAAAAAAGCGTTAAAAGACTTTCAAAAGGAAATTGCCTATGTCGAACAAAAGACCGCGGTTGATTACACGTTTCCGATCACAGTCAAAGAAGTCGTATCTTTAGGCTTGTATCCTAAGATGCGCATGTTCCAAAGGATGTCGGCAAACGATTGGCAGAAAGTGACAGCCGCTCTGGCAGCGGTAGAAATGGAATCCTTTGCGGAACGTCAGATTGGGGAATTGTCCGGCGGGCAGTTTCAGCGGGTCTTGATTGCTCGAACGTTGGTGCAAGATGCCAACTATATTTTCCTCGATGAGCCCTTTGTAGGGATCGATGCCACCAGTGAAGCGATCATCGTCGGCCTGTTGCGTAACTTGCGAGATGCTGGCAAGACGATTTTTATCGTTCACCATGATCTGGGGAAAATCACCGAATACTTTGATTACTTGGTTCTGCTCAATCAAACCCTGATCGCTGCGGGACCAGTCAGTGAAGTCTTTACCGAAAGCAATTTGAAGCAAACATTTGGCGATGCGATCATCGTGAAAGGAGGCGTTTAACATGTTGACAAGCTTTTTTACGAGTTTAAGTAACTATCATTTCTTGCAAAATGCCTTGATCACGGCAGTCGCGATCGGGATTGTGGCAGGGGTGATCGGTTGTTTTATTATCTTACGAGGGATGTCCTTGATGGGGGATGCAATCTCTCATGCGGTCTTACCAGGGGTAGCCTTGTCTTATATCTTCGGCGTTCATTTTTTTGTCGGGGCGATCTTCTTTGGGATCTTGGCTTCCATGATCATTACCTATATCGCCAATAACAGCTTGATCAAAAGCGATACGGCGATCGGTATCACCTTTAGTTCGTTTCTAGCTTTAGGGGTTATCTTGATTGGAGTAGCAAATAGTTCGACTGATTTGTTTCACATTTTGTTTGGGAATGTGCTAGCGGTGCAAGACAGCGACAAATGGCTGACGATCGCTATCGCTATCCTTGTGCTGGCAGTGATCATCCTCTTCTTCCGTCCACTGTTGATCACGTCTTTTGATCCGATGATGGCAAAGGCCTTTGGGATGAAAGTGCAAGCCTATCACTATTTATTGATGTTCTTGTTGACTTTGGTTTCAGTGACAGCGATGCAAAGCGTCGGAACGATCTTGATCGTGGCTCTGTTAGTCACTCCAGCAGCAACGGCTTATCTTTATACAAAACAATTGAAGCATATGATGGTCATCGCAGGGGTTTTAGGTGGTTTCGCCTCATTTATCGGCTTGTTTATCGGGTACAGTTTTAATATTGCCGCAGGATCAAGTATCGTTTTGACCGCAGGAGCCTTTTTCGTGATCGGTTTCTTGTTCTCACCAAAACAAAAGACCAGTCCAGTCAAACGCTGGTCAGCGACGGCGGTTTTAGCAACGGCAGCTGTAGCTGGTGGCTTCTTTTTGGCACAGCAAAACGGACAGATGGCCCAAACAGAAGGGAAACTTTCAGTAGTAGCGACCAATTCGATCATTGCTGATATTACGGAAAACATTGCCGGTGATCGAATCGATCTTCACAGTATCGTACCAGTGGGGCGTGATCCCCATGAATATGAACCTTTAGTGGAAGATGTTCGAAAAGCGACCGATGCCGATCTTATCCTTTATAACGGCTTGAATCTAGAAACTGGCGGCAATGGCTGGTTTACTAAATTGATGAACAATGCCAATAAGGTAGAAAATGAAGATTACTTTGCCGTCAGTGATGGCGTGGATGTGCTTTATCTTTCTGATGATGAAGACCACAGCAAAGCCGATCCTCATGCCTGGTTAAATCTAGAAAACGGTATGATCTATGCCCGCAACATTGCTCAACGCTTGAGCGAAAAGGACCCTGACAATCGCTCTTTCTATGAAGAAAACCTTGAACGCTACTTGGCTTCATTAGAAGAACTGGATCAGCAAGCGAAGGAAAACTTCCAATCGATTCCCGAAGAGAAGAAATTGATCGTCACCAGTGAGGGAGCCTTCAAATACTTCTCCAAAGCCTACGGTGTACCGTCTGCCTATATTTGGGAAATCAATACCGAAGAAGAAGGAACCCCTGCGCAAATCAAGAACTTAGTGGATCAGCTGCAAAACTCAGCCGTCGCTTCCTTATTTGTCGAAAGCAGCGTCAATACTCGTCCGATGCAAAGTGTTTCTCGTGATGCAGGTATTCCGATATTCGGAACCGTCTTTACCGATTCGATTGCAGAGCCGGGAGAAGAAGGCGACAGCTACTATAACATGATGAAGTGGAATCTCGATACGATTTATCAAGGCTTGAATCAATAATGCAAAAAACATCCTTAGCTCGTTCTGGCTAAGGATGTTTTTTCGTCGTATTTTTGTGCTGGAGAAAAGCAAAGAGATAAAATCCGCAGCCCATCAAAGCAGCAAGAAAAGCGATGACAGGAAAGTACAACCCCTGACCGTATACATAGGCTGTATAAGCGAAGAAGGCGATCAAAAACCAAAGCGTTCCCGAGATGAGCATTTTTTGGTTCCTCCTAATTGTTGAAAAGTGTTTATTTAGTATGTTTTAACACGGTAGGCGCAAAAAGAAAATCAGCGAATCGAACGTTTGCTGAAACGAGTCGCTGATTTTTTCCCAATTGCACCGATGAACAGTTAAGAAACGTTCAATTGCTGTTGCGGTTCTAAATGGTAATAAAGGATCTCAGGTGGGACACCGAGTCGGGCGGGAATCTTGGTCATACCAACCCCGCTGGAAACACTTAATAAGGTCTCATTGCCTAAAAGGTAGAGCCCATCGGTATATTTCAACGCGCCCTTTGTTTTCGCATAATAAAAAGGCAAGCGAATCTGCCCGCCATGGCTATGGCCAGAAAGAATCAAGTCGTAGTTTGGCAGATTGGTGATCCGAGAAACATAATCGGGTTCATGGAGCAAAAGCAGCTGCCACTCTGCTAAGGTTGCTTCATAGGTAAAACTGACTTTCGGACTTTCTATATCGATACCGACAATATTCATCGACGTCTTGTCATCAGAACCAAAAACCGACTCATTATCAAGTAAGGTAAACCCTGCATGCTGGTATATTTCCTTAACAAAGTAATGCCCGTCATTCAAATGGTCATGGTTCCCCATAACTGCGATCTTACCCAGAGGCGCTTGCAATTTTTTCAGCTTTTCGATCAGTCGCTTGGTTGAACGATGCGGCCATTTTTTATAATTATCGATCAGATCCCCCGTGATGATGATCAGATCCGGCTTGTTTTGGATCGTTGATCGAATGATACGATTCATTCGCCGTGGTTTGTACCAACGAGAAAAATGAAGGTCGCTGATATGGGCGATCACGAGATTGCTTTCTGCTTGATAAAGATCGTAAGCCTTTGAAATATCTAAGACGGTGCGCTTGTCTTTTTTTATGAGGTAGTGCCGTTGTTTGAGAAGATGCGGTTCAATAATAAAGGAGTAAACTAGCAAGCCCGTAAGGAGGAATGCAATAAGAATGAGGGTGTACATGGCGTGGCTCCTTTTTTGATTTGCTAGTTTCTAGCATAGTAGATTCTTACAAAAAAAGCAATCATGCGAAAGCAAAAATAACAAAAAATATCCATCGTATTTCGTTTGTTTCTTCCATGAAAAAAAGATACAAAAGGGGCTGTAATAGCCGACTTTTGTATCCTAGAACGCAATTATTTGATTTTCACCAAACGTTTAAAGCGTGCTTTGTGTTTGACGGGGATCAAAGCCATGACACAATCATAAGGGACGGAGATGATCGCCCATGCGAGACTTTTACTTGAAGCAAAGGGATAGTTTTGCTTTAAGACAAAATGGCCACTGATCAAGGCAAAACCGATACTGCCGACCCACAGCCATTGCGGGTCCCAATTCGTAAAGTGTTGGAGGGCTGTGATGACAAAGGGATAACCGTAAAAGTACAATGCAGTCAAAACGAAAGTGACGTTTTTGGTTAATTGACGCAGGGTCAGTAAGAAAAATAAGCCAGAAAGAACGATACCCAATGGCGGGAACAGACTAACTAAGAAGGAATACACGATGCCCCATACGATCATGCCAGGTCCTTTGACGAGAGCGGCTAAGACAAAGACAAAAAGTAGGAATAAGAGCTGTTGCGAAAAACTTGCTGCTGTCAAAAGTCCGAAGAAACCAACCAATAACCAGTGAGAAAAAGTCGCTGTTTGATTCTTTTGTGGTGTCTGTTGCTGCAATTTTAGCCAGGTAGCAAAATTCGGGAAATCATGCTGGAAATTTCGCTGAAAATCGCTGTTGAATGCTTGATGGGCATTTTGCTGCCGATAGTAATGATATTGATGTTTTAATGTGCCTTTCGTTGCTGCTTTTTGGCCAGAAAAAAAGCGGCCGGGATCAATTTTTGATCGTTCCATATTTCCACCTCCATACGATTTCGTTACCCTCAGTATAGAGAAAATCAGCTTCGGCGTCCTCCAACTTTGGGCGGATTTTTTTTGCTTGCTGAAAGTTTTCTTAAACTGCTGAAAAAAGCGAAGAGGATTCGTTTCTTAAACCGTAAAAATATGCTAGAGTATAGAAGGACTAAGGAGGAGATTTCATGATTTTTGATTCTCATACACATTTGAATGCAGAACAGTTTAACGAAGACATTCCCGAAACGGTCGCCCGTGCGCAAGAACTAGGAGTAACGGAGATGGCGGTCGTCGGTTTCGATCAACCAACGATTGAAAAATCGTTAGCATTAAGCAAAGAATATCCTGGCATTTACAGTATTATCGGTTGGCATCCAACCGAAGCTGGTTCTTATACCCCACAAGTGGAAACCTATTTGCAAGAGCGCTTGGAACGACCAAAAGTCGTTGCCCTAGGTGAAATCGGTTTAGACTATCACTGGATGGAAGATCCGAAGGAAGTTCAAGAAAAGGTCTTTCGTCGGCAAATGGCGATCGCCCGTGAACATCAGCTGCCCATCAGTATTCATACCCGTGAAGCCTTAGAAGATACCTATGCGATTTTAAAGGATGAAAAAGTCCAAACGATCGGCGGCATCATGCACAGCTTTAGTGGGGACGGCGAATGGGCGAAAAAGTTCTTGGACCTAGGAATGTATATTTCCTTTAGTGGTGTCGTGACCTTCAAAAAGGCGACGGAGGTACAAGAAGCTGCGCAAGTCGTGCCACAAGATCGGCTGCTCGTTGAGACTGACGCGCCGTATTTAGCCCCTGTTCCTTATCGTGGCAAGCGCAATGAACCGGGCTATACTCATTATGTAGTGGATAAAATCGCGGAGCTGCGGCAAGAAGCGGTGGCTGATGTTGCGGCCTACACGACAAAAAATGCCCATCGCTTGTTTAGGATCAATGACTAATAAACCGAAAATCGAAGAAATCATTGTCGTCGAAGGCAAAGACGACACCCGCCGATTGCAAGAAGTGTTCGATGTAGATACCATCGAGACGATCGGTTCGGCGATCGATGACACGATCCTTGATCAAATCGAGCACGCCCAAGAGACACGAGGGGTTATCGTGTTTACCGATCCCGATTTTTCGGGAGAAAAGATCCGCAAAATCATTATGGAAGTCGTTCCTGATGCCAAGCATGCCTTTTTACCGCGCAGCCAGGCAGCACCGAAAAGCAAGGGCAGTTTAGGCGTGGAACACGCCAGCCATGAAGCGTTGAAAGAAGCCTTGCGAAAAGTCGTAACCCCGATTGCTTCAAATGAAGTCAGTGAAGGGACCATTGATCGGCAACAGTTGTTAGCGTATGGCTTGATCGCAGGGGCTGGAGCGAAAGAGAAACGAGAGCGGTTGGGGGATCTTTTACGCATCGGCTATACGAACGGCAAACAATTAGAGAAGCGGCTGGCAATGTTTCGTATCACCGATGCAGAGTTGGCAGAAGCAATGAAAATAGTGGAGGAAGAATTGTGAAGGAAGAACGGGATATAGCAACCCCCTCAAGAACCAAAGAGATTTTAGCAAAACATGGCTTTACCTTTAAAAAAAGTTTAGGGCAAAACTTCTTAACAGAACCGAATATTTTACGGAAAATCGTAGAAACTGCAGGCATCGACGAGACGACAAACGTCATTGAGGTTGGTCCTGGAATCGGTGCGCTGACCGAACAGTTGGCAAAACATGCCAAGCAAGTGTTGGCGTTTGAAATTGATGATCGGTTGATTCCAGTTTTAGCCGACACAATGCAGCCATATCAAAATGTGAAAATCATTCATCAAGATGTCTTGCAAGCAGATCTGGCAACGACCATTCAGTCAGCATTCAGCGATACGGCTGCTTCATTAAAAGTTGTCGCAAATTTACCCTACTACATCACTACGCCAATTATGATGCACTTTTTAGAGTCTCAGGTAAAAGTAGATGAAATGGTCGTGATGATGCAAAAAGAAGTGGCAGATCGAATCTCAGCAGTTCCCGGGACTAAAGCCTATGGTTCGTTGTCGATCGCTGTACAATACTACATGGAAGCAAAACTGGCATTCATCGTCCCGAAAACCGTTTTTGTGCCCCAACCGAATGTTGATTCGGCTATTTTGAAATTGACGCGTCGATCACAACCAGCAGTCGCAGTCACCGATGAAAAAGAGTTTTTCAAATTAACGAAAGCAGCCTTTCAGCTGCGTCGTAAAACCCTTTGGAACAATTTGCAAAATAGCTATGGAAAAGATGAAACAACCAAACAGTGGTTGGCAGACAGCTTAGAAGCAAGTGGGATCGATCCGAAACGACGTGGAGAAACGCTGTCGTTAGCGGAATTTGCCAAATTAAGCAATGAAATGCAAGCGCGTAAAGGATAACTTCAATATAAACGGATGTTGAATAAACATTCGTTTTTTGTGTCTTGACACCTCGTGGAAATACCAGTAGAATAAGCAAGACAGAACTGTCATGACACATTGAAGGAGAGAGTATAAATGAAAAATCATTCCATTCGCCATTTAACGATCGCTGCATTGTTGATCGGCATGGGGATCGTCATTCCCATGGTAATGCCCAAAATCGTCATCGGACCAGCATCTTTTACCTTAGCTAGCCATGTGCCCGTCTTTGTGGCGATGTTCTTTTCACCTGCGATGGCGATCGCGGTAGCTTTAGGAACGACCTTTGGCTTTTTCTTAACACTGCCACCAATCATTGCTTTACGGGCATTGTCCCATGTTGTTTTTGCCGTCATCGGTGCCTTTTATTTACAGAAGCACCCAGATATTTTGCTGAAAAATGGCAAACCCTCTTTATTGAATATCAAATTTCAGAGCTTTAACTTGATTATCGGACTGATCCATTCTGCCGTAGAAATGGCAGTCGTTGCCGCCTTTTACTTCACAGGAAATGTACCAGGGACCGCATTCGATGGTAATTTCTACTATTTCTTGTTCGTTTTGATGGGGATCGGCGGTTTGATCCATAGCTTGATCGATTTCAATTTGGCTTATTTTGTTGCAGGTGCCTTAAGCAAACAATTTGATATTCGTTCGTTTTCAAAAGCAAAAGGACGCTTTATTCAGAAACAGAAGAAAGCGGCATAAGCGCCAGTTTGAATAGACCCGCTGCCTAAACGGGTCTATTTTTTTGTGTTTAGATTAAGAAAATACTCCTTCCTAAAAAGTTTATTATAGTGAAATAATAAACAGAAATAAGTTATAATATACAAGAGGAGGAAGTAGATGAAGAAGAAAAAGTTAAAACGGTTACTTTTAGGTATGTTCGTCTTGATGCTCTTCTTTCTGCTGATTTTTTATGACAGTAAGAACGGGCAGTCCCCCTTTGAAAAGATAGAGGATGAATTGACACTAGCACTTTCGGATGAAGAACAAACACCAGAGCCTGAATACAGTGAGGTTATTCAATTGGATGTTCCGTTAGAAAATCAATTCGATGAAGTGGCGTTAGGGAACGGCTGTGAGGTAACGGCTTTATCGATGCTCTTGAATTTTTACGGATTTGATACCAATAAAAATCAATTGGCGGAAGAATTAGCGTATGTTCCGCTTTATGAGGATTATTATCACCATGGAGATCCACGAGAAGGCTTTGTTGGAAACATCTATGGCGGCGATAGTGCGATGGGGGTTGACGTAGAACCGATCACCGATGTCGCCGAAAGGATTGTAAAAGAGTAATACGAAGTCGTTAGTGGACGAGACAAAAGCTTTGATGAGATCGTCAAAGTACTACAATCTGGGAAACCAGTTTGGATGATTGCGACGTTAGAATTACAAGTACCTACCGATGCGGATTTCTTTCAATGGAATACCCAAAATGGCGAAATCCTTGTGACGGCATTGGTCCATTCGGTGGTGATCACTGGCATCGATGGTGATACGATGTATGTCAACGACCCTTATGGGCATAAGGATCGTGAAGTCAGCAAAGAAGACTTAGCAGCGATCTATGAAAAAATGGGTCAGCAATACTTATATTTAGAAGAAATCTAAGAAAAACCCCTAACTTGCCGTTGACAGTAAATGAAAAAACAATTATAATTTTTTAAAATTAAACAAAGAAATCGATAACGTTGAAGAGAAGAGTAGCAGATCAACAAAGGTACAGAGACTCCGGTTGGTGAAAAAGGAGACATGCGGTGATCAGTGAAGATGAACTCTGAGTTTTTTTGTTGGTTCACGCCAGCAAAACGGCATGCGCCCGTTACAGCGCCAAGTATCATAGTGTACTGTTGAGGTGTTATTTGTGAGAATAGCACGAATTAGGGTGGTAACGCGCATCAAGTCGTCCCTTTTATCCGTAAGGATAAAAGGGCGGCTTTTTTTGTTTTTTCACAGCTGAAACTATTCGCCTTTTCTTCAACAAGAAATTTAACTGTAAGGAGTTGAAGCAATGCCGATCATTATTCCCAAAGAACTACCCGCTGCAGCGGTCCTGCAAAAAGAAAATGTTTTTGCCTTACTGCAGCATAAAGCGGCGAAACAAGAGATTCGTCCCTTGAAGATCGCAATCGTCAATTTGATGCCGAAAAAGATCGCCACAGAAAATCAATTGCTGCGCCTGCTTTCCCAAAGTCCGCTGCAAATTGAAGTAACTTTACTGAAAATGAAGTACCACGAAAGTAAAAACACGTCTGTCGATCACATGGAAAAGTTTTATCAAGAATTCTCAGTGATCCAGTCCCAACGATTCGACGGCTTGATCATCACTGGTGCCCCTGTTGAAAAAATGGCCTTTGAAGCCATTGATTATTGGCAAGAACTGCAAGAGATCATGGATTGGAGCCAGACGAATTGCACTTCAGTCCTGCATATTTGTTGGGGGGCACAAGCTGGTCTTTATTACCATTATGGTATCGACAAAGTGTTGTACCCAAGCAAATTGTTCGGTGTCTTCGAACAAGCAGTCACGCATTTTCATCCGCTCGTTCGCGGTTTTGACGACGTCTTTTATACGCCCCATTCGCGCTATACTGGCATCGATGAAGGCCAGCTCGCCCAGGCGCCTTTAGAAATCTTGGCAGCGGGTGTTGAAACTGGGCCTTCCATCTTCGTATCAGAAGATCATAAAAATGCCTTCTTGCTAGGTCATTTTGAATACCACACAACGACCTTGAATGAAGAGTACTTGCGAGACATGGAACGGGGCTTAGCTACCGCATTGCCCAAAAATTACTTTGCCTATGACCGTTTAGGCGGAAAAATTACCAACCGTTGGCGGGGACATGCCTCTTTGTTTTTCAGCAATTGGATCAATGAAACCTATTTGCGAACACCGTATGACCTGTCCGTCACGCCGACGAAAGAAGGTTACCGAATTGGCAGTGAGCCAGAAGGTCGGGTGAGTATCAATGACGATTGAGCATTTTCTCTCCCACTATGCTAGACAGCGAAAAGGCACTGATTCTTTAAAATGGGATCTTGTGGATCAACGGTTCCAAGGAGAAAAGCTTTTGCCTTTATGGGTAGCTGACATGGATTTTGCTGCGCCAAAGGCAGTGGAAGAAGCCTTGCAGCAACTGGTTGTTCAAGGAACCTTTGGCTATGCGATTCCCCCCTCAGGCTATTTTTTAGCCTATCAAGCTTGGCAAGATCGCCACTGGGGGACGAAATTCGAAGAAAAATGGCTCTCGTTTTCCACAGGGGTCGTCCAATCTTTGGTTGATTTGCTTCATTGTTTCACAGAACCAGACGATGGCATCTTGATCCAGCCGCCCGTCTATTATCCCTTTTTTGACAGCATCAAAGAGACGAAAAGGCGCTTGATAGAAGCACCCTTACAAAAGGTGGGGAATTCTTATCAAATCGATTTTGCTGCTTTTGAAGGCAAAATCATTGAAGAAAAAGTGAAACTATTTATTCTCTGCTCCCCCCACAATCCAGTAGGGCGGGTCTGGCAAGAGAAAGAACTGCATCAGTTATTGGCCATTTGCCAAAAACATGAGGTTGTCGTGATCGCCGACGAGATCCATTGTGAGCTGATACTCGGTGAGCAGCAATTTGTTTCAGCCGTGACAGTGGCAAAGGGGTTCGGCTTTGAGAAGCTGATCGTTCTGGATTCGCCCTCAAAAACCTTCAACTTAGCAGGATTATTGCTCTCTCATGTTTGGATTCCTGATTTAGAGATGCGCAGAGCCTATCAGGCGTGGTGCCGACAATACAAGCAGACGGAAGTTAATCGTTTGGGATTGGTGGCTGCGAAAGCCGCGTATGAATCGGGGGATCAATGGCTAGATGACCTGCTTTTGGTGATTGCTGCCAATGAACAAATGGTCCGCCAGCAACTGCAAGAAGCATTTCCCAAAATTGAGCTCCTGCCATTAGAAGGAACCTATCTTCTCTGGGTCGATCTGCGGCAAGTCATTGCCAAAGAACGAACCAAGCACGTGATCCAAGATACTGCCGGTCTGGCAGTCGACTATGGGGAATGGTTTTCACAAGACGGTCAGGGCTTGATTCGTCTGAATCTTGCGACAACACCGACGATCATTCAAGAAGCCCTTGATCGCATGATCGAGGCAATCAAAAAGGAGGAACGACATGACGATTGATACAGCAACTTTTCTGGCACAATTAGGCAATCATTCGGATCAGCAAACTGGGGCGATCAGCCCACCGATCTATCTTTCCACGACCTTTGCTCATCCCGAGTTAGGGCAAAGTACAGGCTATGATTATACCCGTACCAAAAACCCGACCCGTGATATCTTAGAAGCAGGTCTTGCTGAATTAGAAAAAGGAGCTCGGGCAGTAGTGACCAGCTCTGGCATGAGTGCGATTGCTTTGATTTTTGACTTATTTACCAGCGGGAGTCGCTTTTTGGTTTCTCGTGATTTGTATGGCGGTAGCTTTCGCTACTTTGCGGAATTGGAAAAAAGCCAACGGGCATTCTTCGATACCTTCAGCACTGTAACAGAATTAAGTGAAAAACTAACTGACGAGGTAACGGCTGTCTTTTTAGAGACCCCAACGAATCCTTTGATGACCGTGACGGATATTGCTGAAACCGCCAAGCTTACTCACGACCATGGGGCGCTACTGATCGTAGATAATACCTTTTTGACGCCATTACGACAGCTGCCCTTAGAAGAAGGCGCGGATCTAGTGATCCATTCAGGCACCAAGTTCTTATCAGGTCACAATGATATTTTGGCTGGCGTCGTCATCGCCAAAGATGCGCAAGTAGGGGAGCGCTTGAATTATTTAGCCAATACTTCAGGCCCGACCTTGAGCAGCTTTGATACGTGGTTATTTATCCGAAGTTTAAAGACGCTGCCGTTGCGCTTTGAACGACAGGAAGCCAACGCCAAGGAAGTCGGCCGCTTTTTACGAGCCCATCCGGCGATCAAAGAGGTGCTTTATCCGAACGCCGGCGCGATGATCAGTATTCGGGTGCTTGATGAAACCAAAATCAGCGGCTTTTTAGCAGCATTACAGGTCTTTACCTTTGCGGAAAGCCTAGGTGGTGTGGAAAGTCTCATCACGTATCCAACGACACAGACCCACGCGGATATTCCTCAAGAGGTACGAGAATCTTATGGGTTGACGCCGGATCTTTTACGGATCTCCATTGGGATCGAAAGTAGTAAAGATTTGATCGATGACTTAGAAAATGCACTGAAGATATTCAAATAACCCGACCACAGATCAGCTAGTTAAAAACTTACTTTTGTAGAGTAATTTTATTGACAGTTTTAGTTGTATAGGATAAAGTTACACTACATATGAATAGTGAGTCCGATGTTTTCGGTTGACGGCAACAGGCATTTGCCATTTCTCTTTTGAAAAAACAATTTGTTTTGAGAAACAGAGGTGAAATTGGTCTAGTTGAGCAATACGTCAAGAAAACGGGACGATTGATCTGAGGAGGGAACAAAAGGGGAAAAAGGGATGAAAAGAAACGTAGTAAAGGGATTGGCAACAGGGGCTCTTGGATTGCTGGCATTGTTCAGCTTCGCCGCTTGCGGCAGCAGTCAAGCAGATGAGGAATCCACCGTTGTCAAATTGGGTGTCGTGGGTGAGCAAAACGAAGCCTGGGAACATGTGCAGGAAGAATTGAAGGAAAACGAAAATATCGACTTGCAATTGGTGAAATTCACCGATTATCGTCAGCCAATCGTGGCGCTTGAGGATGGCTCAATTGACCTTCACGCAGCATTGACGGAGATTTTTATGGACAATGTCAACGAAGAAAGTGGTTATTCCAACACGACGATTGCCTATACGACATTAAACCCACTTGGTATTTATTCCGATAAAATCACCGATGTCAACGAATTGGCAGATGGTGCTACGGTGGCTTTACCCAATGATGTCTCAAATGAGAGCCGTGCACTATTACTCTTACAGACCGCCGGTTTGATCACTTTGGATGAATCAAAAGGTTTACTGCCAACAACCAGTGATGTCATTGACAATCCCAAAGCCCTGAAATTTGAGCTACTTGACTCCAATCAAACTGCTCGGGCAATGACCGATGTCGACATTTCTTTGATCAATAATGGCATGGCCGTCGATGCTGGTTTGGTTCCTACAGAAGATGCGATTTTCTTAGAACCTGTGGCTGACTCCACCACGCCCTATTATAATGTCATTGCTGCGCGAGCAGACGAAGCAGAAAATGATGTGTACCAAACGGTCGTAGCGTATTATCAGACCGATGAAGTAAAAGCAATTATTGACGAAGTTACCAAGAAATCAAGTATCCCTGTTTGGGAATAAAAAGCAAAAAATCTACTATAATTATATAGGAACAGGAAGTAGGATGGAAAAATGATCAATTGGAAAAAAGGTTTAGCAAGTGTTGCCGTCGTCGGACTAGGATTAGTTCTAGCAGCCTGCGGTGGATCAAATACAGAGGAAACGGCAAGCAGCAGTGCAGCTGGTGCTGGCGATGATTCAACATTCACTTATGCGATCAGCGGGGACCCATCGTCCACTAACCCGATCAACACCAGTGATCGTTGGGGATTGACAGTGACAAACATGATCTATTCTCCACTAGTTACAGTGGAAGCAGACGGAACAACACAAAATGCGTTGGCAGAATCAGTGGAACCAGCTGAAGACGGCCTTTCATTGACAGTACATTTGAAACAAGATGTGAAATGGTCAGATGGCGAAGACTTTACCGCCGATGACGTTGTTTTCACATATGAACAAAAAGTCAAAAAAGAAAATGGCAATGCCGATTCCCTTTGGGTCGACGACCAACCAATCGCGATCGAAAAAGTGGATGAATACACCGTCAAATTCGTGTTGCCGACACCGAGTGCGGCAGCGATCAGCAATATTGCAACCGAAACATACATCATTCCCGAGCATATCTTTAAAGATGTTACCGACTTCTCTGTCAGTGAACTGCCTGAAAAACCAGTCGGCACTGGTCCGTATCAACTGAAAGAATACAAACGTGGTGAGTACTTTACTTTTGAAGCCAATGAAAACTATTATGGCGGCAAGCCTTCGATTCAAAATGTGACGTTGCGCATCATCGAAAGTACCGATACTGCGAAAGTCGCTTTGCAAAAAGGGGAAGTGGATGCAGCCGTTGTCTTGCCTTCAGATATTGAAGACTTAGATGATGAGCAGATCTCTGTTTATCCTTATACTGAAAACCGTGTTGGTTATCTAGGCTTGAACACTCACTCAGATGCTTTGCAAGATGTGAAAGTTCGACAAGCAGTTCTCTATGCGTTGAACAAAGATGAATTAAATCAAGCAGCATATTTAGATGAAGAGTATTATGCAACACCATATTCATTCTTGCCACCGAACAACCCATACGTCACTGATGATGTTGAAAAATATGAGACGAATGCTGAAAAAGCAAAAGAACTTTTACAAGAAGCTGGGGTGACTGATTTGTCATTGAATTTGGCTTTCAACTCAACCGATCCAGCCCAAACGATCCAAGCTACGTTGATCCAACAACAATTGCAACAAGCAGGCATAACGGTTACACTTGAAGGTGGCGATGGTACAGCGATCTTTACCGAGTTGAAGAAACCTGATTCAACGAAGTACAACTTATTCCTTGGCGGGTATATCATGGGAAATGACCCTGACTTATACGGCAGTCTATTTGAAACTGGCGGTAGTGCCAACTACTTCCAAAGCAATAGCGAAACCATTGACAATTTGTTTGCCCAAGCAGCAGTTGAATTAGACACGGACAAACGTGAAGCATTGTATGATGATTTGCAAAAGGCCATTGCTGACGAAGCGATCATTTACCCAATCGTTGACAACAAGAAAATCCTAGCGGTCAATAACCGAATTGGTAATGTAGAAGATGCAGGTTTGATCCCAATCTATACATTCGAAGATATGTCTAAATTGACAATCAAGTAAATCCATTGGCTGTGATAAAGAGGAATCTTTTTTATCACAGCTTTTTTCTATGAAAAAGAAAGTAGGTCAGTTATGTTTCGATACATTGCAAAACGAGTATTGCAAGCAATCCCTTTGCTGTTTGTGATCTCTTTTATCGTTTTTTCACTTATACATATCGCACCGTATGATGTGATCGACTCCATCACGACACCCAATATGTCGCAAGAGCAAATCGATCTTTTGCGGCAGCGCTATGGCTTGGATCAACCCTTTTTGGTTCAATATTTTCTTTGGATCAGAAATGTTCTTACTGGTAATCTTGGCTTTTCGTTGGTTTCTCAAAGCAGCATTTCACAGGAACTTGCCACTCGGATCCCGAATACGATGCGGCTAGTGATCCCTGCTTATTTGACCGCTTTATTGCTGGCGATCATTTTAGGTCTGTTAGCCGCTGCCAACAAAGGAAAGATTTGGGATCGGATCATTGACGCTGTGGCATCTCTAGGGATCGCCGTGCCGACCTTCTGGTTTGCGATGATCTTGATTTATGTATTTGGTTACTTATTGAATATGTTCCCAATCATTGGCATGTATACAGTCGGCAAAGAAGGGGATTTTGGCGATTTTCTGCAGCACTTTATTTTGCCTTATATCACATTGACTGTCGCCTTCTTCCCAGATTTGACAAGGTATATTCGGGCATCAGCGACTCAGCAAGTATCAGAAGACTACGTGATGGTGCAACGGGCATTCCACGCCAGCAAATGGCAGATCTTCAGTCGTCACATTAGTCGCAATATTTTGATTCCCGTTGTCACCCAAATCGGCTTGGCGTTACCGATGTTAGTTACCGGTGCGATCATTACAGAAACGATCTACGGCTGGCCAGGCGTCGGACCTTACTTGATGAGTGCAACGAAAAGCCTCGATTATCCTGTGATTATGGCGATCATGCTGCTGTCAGCAACACTGGTCATCTTAGGGAATTTGTTAGCGGATGTATTATATTCCGTGGTTGATCCACGTATCCGTAAAGGAGGGAGCAAGTAATGAAACGTTTCAAAAAAATCAGTGAAGTCATGCTTGCTTCGCCCATCTATACTTTTTCTGTCGTTTTCTTGACGTTATTGATTATTTTGTCGCTTGTTGCACCTTTGATCCCGATCGATCCCAATGCAACGGATGTCAGCAACATGTCACAGCCACCGAGTTGGTCTCATTTATTTGGGACTGATGAAGTGGGGCGGGATTACTTTATTCGGGTCGTCTACGGCGGTCGGGTGTCCTTGTTTGTAGGTGTGTTGGCAATGATCACTGCGACGTTTATCGGGACCCTTGTCGGTCTTGTTTCTGGCTACTTTGGCGGATGGATCGATAACTTGCTGATGCGGCTCGTCGATGTGTTGTCATCGATTCCTTGGCTGGTGTTAGTGATCGTTTTGAGCGTCTTTTTACGTCCTGGACTAACCACGATCATTATTGTGATCGGCGGCTTCTCCTGGATGAACATCGCTCGTTTGATTCGTGGTGAAACGTTAGCAGCGAAAGAACGGGAGTATGTTGCTTACGGGAAATTTATCGGCCGTTCTTCATTCAGTATTATCGTGAAGCATGTTTTCCCAGCAGTACTGCCAACCTTGATCGTTGCGGCATCCGCAAGTATTTCTGGGGCGATCATGACCGAATCAGCGTTGAGCTTCCTCGGATTAGGGATTCAGCAGCCGATGGCTTCGTGGGGCAGTCTGTTGCAAAATGCGCAAAACAGCTTGCAGCGGGCACCATACATGGCGATCCTTCCAGGGCTCTTTGTTATTTTCACCATCTATTCCTTCAACAACATCGGCGACATGATCAAACATGTCTTGCAAAGGGAGGTGTGACCGATGAAGACAGAATTATTAGCGATCGAAGCGTTGAATGTGACGTTTCACAGCAAAACCGGTCCGAAACCGTTAGTCAAAAAGCTGGATCTAGTGATTCCAAAAGGCAAAGTGGTTGGGATCGTCGGCGAATCTGGTAGTGGCAAAAGTATGACCATGAAAAGTGTCATGGATCTTTTGCCTGATAAGGTGACCGATCACTATGCCAGTTATACATTTGAAGGAGCAGCAGTGACCGATCGTCGAACATTACCGATCGCCATGATTTTTCAAGACCCGATGACTTCGTTGAATCCTTTGCGTACGATTGGCTATCATTTGATCGAAGTGATTCGCCGCTCACAAAAAGTATCGAAAAAAGCAGCTCAAGAAATCGCCGCCAAAGAGTTAGAAAAAGTCGGCATACCTTTTCCAGCGCAACGCATGAAACAATATCCCCACGAGCTATCAGGGGGGATGCGTCAGCGGGTGATGATCGCCATGGCTTTATTGGCGCAACCGAAATTGCTGATCGCAGATGAACCGACGACGGCTTTAGATGTGACGATCCAAGCACAGATTTTGGCCTTGATCAAAAACCTGCAAAGAGAGAACCAGCTTTCCGTCGTCCTTGTGACCCATGACTTTGGGGTCGTTGCAGGAATGTGCGACTTTATTAAAGTGATGTATCAAGGCCGAGTCGTGGAAGAAGGCACCACGGAAGAGATCTTTTATCAACCTGCGCATCCTTATACGAAACAATTATTGCAAGCGGCCCATTTAGGCGACAAGCATGCCGAATTAAAAGTCTTTGACTATCATGAGACATTGGCAGATGAGTTGCAAGAAACGCAGTTATCTAAGACCCATCGCGTTTGGCGCAATCAGGAGGTGACAGAATAATGGAAGAACTGATTCGCGTAGAACATGCGACGAAAACCTTTCGCAGCAAAAACTGGCGTGGCACTGTCAGTGAAGTCCGAGCGGTCGAAGATGTCAGTCTAACGATCCATCGGGGCGAGACATTGGGGCTAGTAGGGGAATCTGGGAGTGGGAAAACCACTTTAGGACGCAGTATTTTAAATTTAGAGACCTTAACAAGCGGGGAGATTTTCTTCGAAGGCAAAGAGCTAACAGCATTGACGGCAGAAGATCGCAAAGCAGCGTATCAGCAAATGCAGATCATTTTCCAAGATCCGTATTCATCATTGAATCCCCGCATGACGGCACTTGAACTGGTGATGGAGCCGTTGTATCATGAAACGAAAGATGCTGCCCGAGCGAAAGCCAAAGAAATCTTAGCGATCGTCGGGATCACGGGTGATGATGTCCATAAACTGCCCCGCAGTTTCAGCGGCGGACAACGACAACGGATCGGCATCGCTCGTGCGGTGGTCAATCGCCCGGCGTTCGTCTTGTGTGATGAACCGACTTCGGCATTAGATGTCTCCATTCAGGCTCAGATTATACAATTGCTGCTGCGTCTGCAAAAAGAGTTTTCGTTGTCTTATTTGTTCATTTCCCATGACTTGTCCGTGATTCGTCATATCAGTGACCGAACAGCCGTCATGTATCAAGGGAAATTAGTTGAATTGGCACCCACCGACCGTTTGTTTGACAATCCGCTGCATCCTTACACGAAGAAATTATTAGCAGCAGCGCCGATCGCTGATCCTGTGTTAGCAAGAGGTGCGATGGAACAAACGGAAATTCAAAGCACGATTACTTTGACACCATTGTATGAATGGGTCGAAGTTGAACCAGATCATTTTGTGAGGAGAGAAAAACGATGACAGTAGAAACATTGACGATCCATCAAGGAAGCGACAAACTTGAAATGACGACCCCAACTGGCAATTGGGTGTTAGCACGGGAAAAAGGCTATTCGCCAGTCCAAATGCTGGTGAGTGCAGTCGCTGCTTGCGGCGGCTATGTATACGCATCCGTCCTAGAGAATTCAAAAATTACAGCAGAAATCGAAAAGATCGAAGTCAGCTATGACCGGGACGACAACAAAAAAGCCCAACCAGTCAGTGCCATCCACATTCAGTTTTATGCGAAAATCGCTGAAGCCGACCATGACAAAGCGACCCGTTGCCTAAAACTCGTTTCACCAAATTGCCCCGTGATCCAATCATTAGATCCAGCGATCGAAGTGACGGAAACAGTGACGTTTATTTAATCGAAAAAGACTTTGTGTGCCTGAAACCAATAGGCGTGCAAAGTCTTTTTTTTGATCAATAAATAATATTCTCCCGAATAAAGTCGATATCTGTCACTAATAGTTTGCGATCGACACTTTTTAGGGCGCCAGATTCTCGTAATTTTTGCATCATTCGATTGACACTGCTGGCAGAGGTAATGCCGCAAAAGCGAGCGATCTCCTCATTGGTGACTTCAAAGTCAATCAAGACACCATCTGTTGTCTGGATTCCGAACGTTTCATACAGCTCATTGATTTGGGTACAGACAGCACCAAATTTGCCGTTCATCAGCATTTGCTGCATCTTTTTCATCGTATCCATCAAGTTTCTTCGATAATACTCTTTGACATAATCCTGCAGCAGACGGTCACGATTGACATCTGCCCAAAATTGATCCCGCACGATTTTGTATAATTCGGCTTCTTCTGATTCAACCCGCACATTAAAAGGGGCTTCGACTTCTTGAGAGGATTCGTCTTTAAACAAAGAGACGATCTCAAAATCCGTCAAATAGCGCAAGTTGAATTCGCGCCCTTCATGGGTCACTACGCTAGTTTTGATGATGCCTTTTTTTAAAATATAGACGTACCGATCCGGGATGCCTTCATATGTCAAGTAACTCTTTTTCTTACGGATAACGACCGGTATTGCTTGTTTTTCTAAATAATCACGTAATATCTGTTTCTCCACCCACGTTACTCCTTCACTTCATGCCAACCCAACATTTTCTGAAAAAAATCTGAAATTTCCTCTATTCATGCTTCATTAAAAGACATTTCTGGTGAAAAAGCAATAACAAATGTTAATGTTTCTTGTTAATGCTCTTTTTTAACAGCAAAAGCGCATTTCAAGCAGAGGAAGTTTCGGTATAGTAAAACGCATCACAGCACAAACAGGAGGAATGGAAGAAACATGTCAGATAGGGAAACCAATCAAGAAGGAGTCGTCAGCTCGTTGCCGACAACTAAAAATGAAAAACTATGGAACAAAGGGTTTATCACGATTACCTTGATCAATTTTATCGTCTTTCTCGTGTATTATTGTTTTGTCGTCATCACCGCGAAATTTGCCACGCAGGAGTTAGGGGCATCCACTGCACAAGCTGGCTTGGCAGCGGGGATCTATATTATCGGGACCTTGATCGCTCGCTTGTATGTTGGGAAAATTTTAGAATTAGTTGGTCGTAAAGCCGTTTTGCGCTGGGGGATATTGTTTTATGTCATTACCACCGCTACTTATTTGGTCTCAGTCAACATTTATATTTTAGATGCGGTGCGCTTTTTCAATGGCTTTGCTTATGGTGCCGTCTCGACTGCGGCTAATGCGATCGTCACCGCTTATATCCCAGCTTCCAAACATGGCGAAGGGATCAATTACTATGGATTAAGTACTAGTTTAGCAGCGGCGGTCGGACCTTTTATTGGTATGCTATTACTACCGACGGTCGGCTTTGATTTCATTATTTGGTTAGCAACTATTTTATCGATCGCAACAGCCATCGCTTGTTTCTGGTTCCCGGTCAAAAACATCCCATTGACGGAAGAACACAAAGCACAGCTGCAAAAATGGTCCATCAAAAGTTTTGTCGAACCAAAAGTCTTTTTCATTTCTGGGATTGCCTTTTTGATCGGGTTGGCTTATTCCAGCGTTCTCGGCTTCTTGTCGATCTACGCCAGTGACCTTGGGTTGGAAACGGCCGGTGCCTTTTTCTTCATCGTCTATGCACTTTCTGTGACCTTCACACGGCCAATGACGGGCAAACTGTTTGACCGCCATGGCGCAGATGCGGTCATGTATCCCAGCTTTCTATTCTTGACCCTTGGTCTTTTCTTATTGAGTATTACTGGCAACAGCTGGATGTTGTTGCTTGCGGGTTGCTTTGTCGGCTTGGGCTATGGCACCTTCATGTCCAATGGCCAAGCTGTCTGTCTGAAAGAAGTCGATCCTCACCGAGTCGGCGTAGCGCTCTCCACTTATTTCATCGGGCTGGATCTCGGCTTAGGCGTAGGTCCCTATGCATTAGGAAGCTTACACGGTCTGTTTGATTATTCGCAAATCTACATCTTATGCGGACTGATCCCAGTCGTCGTTCTTGTTTTATACAAATTGTTTTATAAAACGAAACGCGCAGTTGCCGCCGTTGGTACGATGAATCAGCCAATCAACGAAGAAGACTAACCTCAACCATTACAAAAAGGAGTGTTTCACCATGGATAACAATCAATTGATTATTGAAGCATTGAACAAATTAGTAACGAATATCAACGAATTGAATGAAGAAATGCATGCCATGAAAGAGGTTACCGCAACAATGACCCATGAACAGCTTGCTATCGATCATCAATTACGCGACATCAAATCGGTATTGATCAATGACAATCTGATTGGGTAAATTGTCATAAGGCTTGAAAGGAAACAAGAAACAGGAATGAACGCTTTTTTTGAGAATGTTTGCTGCTCACTTACTGGTGGCAGAAAGATTCACATGAGAAAAGCGTTTTTTTGATGCACAAAAAAAGAAAAGCGAACATTGGCAGATTTTGTACAAGAAAATAAGCAAGAAAAATTGTAGCAGTCCGCGCTTGTATGCTATAGTGTTTCTGGGTAGCAATACCTAAAAAAAATCAGAGTAGGAAATAAAGCGTTAAGTGCTGAAAGGATGGGATGTTGCCTTTCGGACGAAGAACGATCATTCGTTCGCGGTTTTATTTTCGCATTCGCTGCATGAATTTGTAGCAACTCTAAAAGGAGATGCTCGCTATGAAAAGAAAAGTCGATGCACACATGATTGCGGTCATGGGACTTTTGATTGCCTTAATGGTCGTCTTGTCGCAAATCTTGGGGTTTGAAACCTCCTATATCAAAATCACATTTTCCTTTGTACCACAGCTGATCATGGGTATGCTGTTTGGTCCGTTCTGGACAGCAGTTGGCTCCTCATTAGCCGATATCGCAGGAATGGTGATTTTTCCAAAATCAGCCTACTTTTTCGGCTTTACCATCAATGCCTTCGTTGGTGGACTGATTTATGGCTACTTCTTTTATCGGAAAGAAGTCACATTAAAACGAGCGGCGATGGTCGTCTTGTTAAATACACTTTTAATAACCTTGATCTTAACACCGATCTGGTTAGCTATGATGCTGAATATTCCTTTGACAAGCTGGGCGATCTGGTCGGTCCGCTTGCTAAAAGCAGTCATCATGTTCCCGATACAAACTGCGTTGATTTACATCGTAGGGCGTGCGGTACCATACAAACGGCTGATCCGACGGTTCGTTTAACGAGTAAAAAAGAACGATAACATCCATTGAAGTGAATCATCTGCGAATATTTCGTCAGTGGTTCACTTTTTTCTTTCTAAGGATTGGCTTAATCATTCTCAATAACTTGTTTAGAGGGGAAGGGGAACCTATGAATAAAAAAGGACTCGCTATGGGACTGTTTCTTTTCTTGGTCTTAGCAGCAATGGGAGGGATGAAGTGGATGATAGAACAGCAAAAACAGCAAACCGAAGAGCCAGCCATGATCCAGCAAAGTAGCTTGAGGGACGAAACACAGGAAGAAAGCAGGGAAAGTCAGGAACCCACCTCAGTTTCCACGTCAACTTCTGTTTCAACTTCCACGCAAGAACAGCCAGAAGAGGCAATAGCAGAAAAAATCGCCACGATGAGTTTGGAGGAAAAGGTCGGGCAATTGTTTTTTGTGCGTGTGCCAGAAAGCAATCAAATCGAAGAGCTTCAAAAGTATCACTTTGGTGGCTATCTGTTATTCGGCCGTGATACCGAAAATGAGACGGCGGCGAGCTTGAAACAGAAAATTTCAGATTACCAAGCAGCCAGCGCCATCCCGCTGTTAATCGGTATGGATGAAGAAGGGGGCACAGTGACTCGCATCAGCCGCAATCCGAACCTTACGGATCAGCGTTTTCTCTCACCACAACAGCTGTATGCCCAAGGTGGATGGTCAGCGATCGAAGAAGATACAGCAAAGAAAGCGGAAATTTTAAAAGCTTACGGCATCAATGCTGGGCTGTTTCCCGTTGCCGATGTTTCCACTGATCCGCAGTCCTTTATCTACGACCGAACCATTGGCATGGATGCGCAGGGCACGAGTGCGTTTGTAGAACGTGTGGTTCAAGTTTTACAGAAACACCACGTTGGGTCTACCTTGAAGCATTTTCCTGGCTATGGCAATAATCGTGACTCGCATGTCGAAATCGTCACCGATGACCGCCCGCTATCTGCACTGCGGGAAACGGATTTTCTGCCTTTTGCCGCAGGGATCAAAGCTGGTGCCGATAGTATTTTGGTCGCCCATACGATCGTCAATAGTATCGATAAGACCGTACCCGCCTCTATTTCAAAACCCGTGCATGAGCTGCTGCGAAATGAATTGCATTTTAAAGGGGTCATCATGACGGATGACTTGGATATGGCAGGACTTTCTGAGTTCATTCCGCAAAAAGAAGCCGCATTACAGGCGTTGCAGGCGGGAAATGATCTAGTGATCTCCTCTACCTATCAAGAACAGATTCCTTTTGTGGTACAAGCGGTTGAAGATGGCCGCTATTTAGAAGCTGATTTGAATGCTTCCGTCAAACGGGTCTTGCTCTGGAAAGAAGCATTGCATTTACTTTAAGAAAAAAATAAACCTGCTGTTTCCTCCGTGTAAGAGAGTCGTTCTCTTACTGAGAGGAAGCAGCAGGTTTTTTTTAGATACTCTGAGCCAGTGCCTCTAATTCTTTGGCAAAGGCTTCTTGCCCAATAAAACGCAGATAATCCAGTGCTTTTTCAATCGTGGCCATTCCCAGCGTACGATCTCCTTGAAACAAGGCGTAGATGCCTTCGAAATAACGAATCATCAAGCGGATACGATCATTGTCCGGCGGCAGGTGATCGGCTAGATACGTCAGCACATGCGCCAACTCGGCAGGTTTTTTGCGATCGATAAACAAGAAAGCCGCATTCGTCAGCAATTTTGTGTAGATTTGATAATTGATACTTAACGCATTGCTGTAAAAAATTTTTTTATTCAGGTGTTTCATTTGATACAAGATGTACTCGTCAGAAAAGAGGAAGAGCAGATTGGTAAATAAGGAGATTTCAAATTTTCCCCACGTGTCGATGCGTTCCAAGTATTTCTTGATGGTCGCTTCGATGATGCGCCGTTCTTCCTCGTCGGTAACCACGCCTTTTTTCTCTAAAATCAAAAAGAATTGACTATACAGGACATAATAGAAGAAATCCTTCGTGGTTTTATACAGCGCTTGGGCTTTGTTGATCAAAGAGAGGACTTCAGAATACTTGCTTTCATAGTAAGCGGTGGTCAACTGTTTGGATAGCTGCTTTTTCTCGCTGACTTGATTGTCATCCAAGCGATACTCAAATTCCTCCAAAGTGACATTTAAGCGGTCCAAATATTGGTGCAAAATATCAAAGGCGATGCGGTGCCCTTTTTGTTCAAAGGTTGCCAGTGTACTGCGTTCTGAAATGTTCTCAACCAATTTTCGCTGTGAGATATTTCGTTCCGTTCGTAACTCTTTTAACAAGTCATTGGCCTTCAAAAAATCCCTCCTAAAAAAAGTGGACGGAAAAATAGTCCAAATATGTTACAGCTTTATTTTGCGGGTAAACTTGAAGAAAGTCAATTAAAGGAGGAGAAATGGATGTTTGATTTTTTTAGTTTTCCCTGGGAAGTTGTAGAACTAATGGCTAACGTTTTTTCTTTCTTCAAATAATCGATCCTTTGTGATTGGTTAGCAATTGATTTTTTAACAGGAAAAAGTATAAGTGGTTTCACGTAATAAGTTACTGTTCATTCGTGCATTCAAACGCCCTCTCCCCAAACAGCTTACCCTGTCAAGGTGCGTAGGTTTGCCGAATCCCTTTTAAAAAAGGAGCAAACACAACAGCGAGTGATTGCTCTTTTTTTGTTGGTCAAAAAACCTGCATACGGCATCGCAACAGTCAGTTTTGTTTTTTCTTGAACATTGGTTCATTTGGATCAGAATAGTAATCAGGATTGAATTCATCATCGATCGAGACTCCGAAAAGAGAAACGAGACTGGGAAGAACCCCAATCACGCCGAGGACGACGGCAACTGGAAGGTAGAACGTTTTGCGCTTGTACCACGGAAGCTGCGATTTCTTTTCCATAGGAACTCCTCCTTTTTAAATAGTGTAGCATGTTCTGAGTTAAGTGTGTTAATAATTAACTTCAATATTTAAAAATATACTAAAACGGTATATCTGATGGGATAAAAAGTTTCGCTAGGTAAATCTAGGGAGCGTTCGTTTTTGTCATTGTTGCCAGAATCAAGTTTTATAAAAAAGGAACCGAGTAAGAAAGCCATCCTTCTTACTCGGTTCCATTTTATTGTAAGTAATCCTTGGTTTGGTCCATCAAGGTTTGAAAGTCTGATTCGTTTTTTCTTATCGCCTCTGTTAGGGTAAACAAATAACCGTTGGGGTCTTTGATGGTCATTTCAAGGGCATTCCACGGCTTTTCCATCAAAGGTTCCACGATCCACTTTTCGGGAATTTTCTGAGCGATATTCTGAAGATCAATCATCGCTACATTCAAAATTGCCCCATCGCCAACAGTGAACGAGTCTGCGGCAATCAGCATCAAATCTTGGTAGTCAGCAAGACGCAGATGGTCCATCGTCACTTGATTTTCTTGATTGCGAAACTGATACAATGACTGGAACCCCAAGATTTCAGCAAACCATTTTGATGATTGTTCAATATCTTTTGTCTTCAATTGATAAAACATTGGCATAACATAAACGTTCATTTTGACACCTCCTCTTAATTAGAGGATACCGCTTGACGCAGCGTCAAAGTCAATAGACAATTTCGTATTGAAGCAAAGCTTGAAAATGGCGTTTCTTTTAGACTTAAGTCAAGGAAAAATGGGCAATAATTGTTTGACTCACTTCATCAGGTGGTAAGTGGGTATTGTTGATTTTCAGCGAAGGAATCGTTGGAAAAAGGGTAGCTAATTCCTGTGGCAGGCTTTCTAAGCGATAGTTTTCAAACGAAGACAAAAGCTCGTTTCTAGAAAAAGCCAGCGCTCTTTTTGACGGCTTTGCGGCTAAACGGTCCTCATGGCAATTGCGCTTTAAGCGTTCCTCAATATCAGCCACTAATTCGATAAAATAGACCTTTTGCTGGGCATCGGTAAATAGTTGGGCGATCTCTTGTAAAAAAGCTAAATCTCCCGCTTGATCGAAACCAATCAAGACCGTAAAAATGATTGATTTTGTCGTATTATTGGCTTCATTTTGAACAAAGGCTTTGAAGAGTTCGATCCGCGTTTGATTAGACAAAGCGAATGCTGCGGGGCTATAGCCAAGAAAGTTCGCAAAAAGATCAATGGTCTGGTGATTGAATAAAAGCTTTGCATCCAATCGTTTTTCCAGTTCTTTGCCCACAGTCATTTTCCCTACGGCTTGTGCGCCAATCAAGACGATCAATGACATCACAACACATCCTTTTTATCAATCGTAACAAAGGTGGTTTGCAATGTAAATCAGTTCTTGTGATCATTTAAATCATGACGTAGGCTAGGGGGTAACTGAGGAGCTTAAGTGTTCGTGGACCAAAACCCAGTTTCCTTCGATCTTTTCAAAAACATTCGTGGCTCTACCCGAGCCTTCAATAAATTCTTCATTCAGAAAACCTTCATAGTGATACGTATAAAGACAGACTGCGGATTGAGCAGATTTGTGGAGCCATTGTACATCTGAAATATGATAATGTTCGTCTTTGATTAAGTCCCAAGCATTCTCAAAATATTGGCAAATTTCCATAGGTGTTCGACAGGTTGCATCAGAAAAGTAATAGATCGCCTGTTTTCCAAGGAATGGCTGAACTTGACGAAAATCGTGGGTATTGGTTGCTTGAATATAGCCTTCAAGAGCTTGTTCCGGTGTGTGGATACGCGCACTTCCTTTCGCAAATAGATAAGGATAGTGTATCAAGGAAACCGAAAACTGTGAACCCTTCTTCTCACTGACTATGTAAATAAGAAACGTCGGAACTTCTCCGACAAAGGGAAGAAAACCATGCAGCACAAAAGCACAGTCTGGAACAACAAAATGACTAGTAGATTGATCGTTTCAAATCGTGAATAAAGATAGAAGTGGATCAGCCATTCGAAGACATTGACAAAGACTAAATAAAGGTAGTGCGCTTTTTTGACTTTGCAGTTTTTTAACCAATAATAGCTTAAGTAATAATCCAGCAAGATCATCAATAATAGAAAAAGTTTGCTGAAAGCCGTCAGATTGTCATGCTGCGAGGCGAGTTTTTGAAAAAACAGCAAAAGGGTTGGTGTCGGAATATAAATGATCAATAAGGATAGGAAAAAATAGACAATAAAGGGCATAGTCATTCCTCCAATCTGTTATTAAAAAAACATAGATAAACTAACAGATTTATTGAGAGCCGTCAACTGGTTTTTTATCGAAAAATTCGATAATGATGGGTAGCGTTGCTTGGAGGAAAAGGTTCAAAGGAGAGTCGGTGGTAGCAAAGGATGATCGTGGGAAAATGAAAAAAGAAAGACTCCCTTTTACGAGAAAAGGGAGCAGAGGAGCTGCTTCATAGGGGATATTTATGCCCATGTCTCATTGAGTTTATCCGCATAAAACAAAAGTGCCTGTCGGTAAGACTGGATGTCTGGATCGCTAGAGGTTTCGGCAAGCAGGGTCAATAATCGTTTAGTGGCTTGCTCATACTCGGCGAGATTAAACAGTGTCATGGCATAGAAGGTTTGCAAAGCATGATTTTTTGGAAACTGCTTCATCGCTTGTAAAAACACTTCTTCGGCTTTTTGATAAGTGCCGAGGGCACGATAAGTGCTGCCTAGACCTAGGTAGGCATCTGGCAAGTCGTTTTCTGATAACCCTAAAGCGATTGCTTGTTCATAATAAGGAATTGCCTGTTGTTCTTCCCCTAAAAGATCATAGCTCCAAGCCGTTTGGTACTGCACAAAGGCATCTTGGGGATTTTCGGCAGCTAATTGAATCAATTGTTCATTTGATTGTTGCAGTTTTTTTTCAGTCCGCAGTTGGATCGCAGCAGCTAGTCGTTCATTCATTGGTTGGAAGCTCCTTTTCAAATAGTAGAAAATGACTTAGATAACTTGCAAGCTTAGCTAAGGAGAAAGATCAGCCCAGCTTTCACCTGCAAAAGAAAAACCGCATGCTTCATACAGCTTGTAGGCTGGCTGGTTTTCAACCGTCACTACCAAGTAAAGGTGAGTGAGTCCCATGGCTTTTGCTCGTTGGATCACTTCCTTCATCAGCAGCTTGGATAAGCCTTTGCCTTTAAAGGCTGCGTCCATAACGACAAATAATAGCAGGGGAAGCTCTTGAAACGTGCTGGTTACTACGGCACCGATAGGGTGATCATCCTTTTGTAACTGAAAAGAAAGCTCTGGGATCAAGGGACCGTATTTTCCGTCAGCAGTCTCTCTCAGCTCTCTTTGCCAGTCAGCAAGCGATTCCCCTTCGTCATCTGTCGTTTCATGATAGGCGGAATAAAAAAGCTCTGCGACACTTCGAGAATTCGGGAGAAAAGGCTCAAAAGAAAGGGCGGATTCTTGTAAAGCTTTGGGGGCATGTTGTAAGTCACAAGCCATAATGATTCGTTTCATAGAAGCACTCCTCTCTGCTCGTTTCATTTATTATAGCAGAGCCAAGCTTTTTCACGCTCGTTTTTTTCTAATAAAAGCCCAGATCCAACGAATTCCTTCATAGATTGCAGTGAAGACAGCTACCAGAAACAAAAACGACATGTAGTGGATCAAAAAAGCGAGCTGAAACCATAAGCCATAGACCATCGGCAGGACGACAAGCAAACAAAGAACCAATTCGATGTTTCGCTTTCTTCTAATTTTAAACCAACGTTCATCTGACATCCTTTTTTCCTCCTGTTCATTCTTTACACACACACTTCGTTAAATATCCATCTTTATATAAAATAATTGATAGAGTTGCGATATTTTGATTAAAAAACTAGAAAAATGATTTATTTTTTGGTAATCTTGAAGATAAGATTAGAAATAGCTGTTGTTTTTTATTTTGACTGATTTTCCCACGAAAGACAAGGTGAGCACAATGGAAAGAAAACCGATGTATTTAAAAAATGGGCTTCCTTTAATAATGGAACCAGGTAAAATTTACACATGCCTATATCGAGGCGGTTATTTCATTTGTGAAGAAAAGGGCCAACCTCTGCCACCGATAAAAAGAGAAGTGAAATAAGCGAACTTCTCACTTAAGATTTGTCAGGGATCGAATGGGTTGTTGGAACTGTTATCTCCTTTTGGGTACCAATCAAATGATGTCTAGCATTTTCAAAAAATCTCAACGTTCTTCATTCATACCATTCTAAGTCTTAAATTGATTTTGACCGATTTCAATTTAGTAAGAACAATCCGATCCCTGGCAAATGTTAGGTGGAAAGTTGGGCAGGTAGCAAGTGGATCAGTAATAGGTGAAAAACACTTTTTTCTCACAAAAGATGATTTTACTTGAATAGAACGCCGTTTTTTGCTATAATAGTTCAGGAATTGAAAAATAAAATAGACAAAGGTTGAGCATTTTTTATGCTTCAAGGATCAGGTTTGCCAAGGGGTGAGGCAAACATTCTTGGAGGAATGCTGGCCTTTTTTCATATCAGCATACTTCTTCGTGAGGTATGCTTTTTTTGTTTATTTTTCAGTTGAGAATACAAATCATTATAGGAGGGGAATCGATGAGAGAAGCTTTGACTCGTTTACGAGAAGCAGAAGAAGCCAATGAACAGCAATTGCGCGCTTTGAAAAAAGAATTGCAGTCGGAAGAAGCGCAGCAGCAACAAGTATTGCAAGAGCGATCAGCAGCTTTGGAAGAGGCGCTTGCTCAAGAACAAGCAACAATCGAAGAGCAGTTGCAACAGTCACTAGCAGCACAAAAGCAGCAGCTGGCAAAAGAGAACCAGCAAGTGTTAGATCGTTACCAAAAAAATATGCAAAGCTTCCAAGAGCAAGCGGTTCAACAGATCGTTGAAGGAGTGATCGGGACTTATGGCAGTAACCAAACTAAATAAACTAACGTTGATCACCCCGAAGCACTACCAAGAAAGGTTATTGACGAAGCTGCAAACGATGCAGTTTGTTGAAATCGAGAACGTATTTGAGCAGGAAGCCAACGAAACTTGGCTGCAGGAATTTTTTGCAGGAGCCACCCCAGAAGGTGCTTCTCATCAACCAATGATTCGTCGACTGCAAGAAGCGATCCGCTTTATTCGTCAAAATGGTGATGCGAAAAAAGGCACGGAATGGCAACGAGATGCCTTGCGGCTGTCGGACTTTGAAACAAGCTTCGATGAAGCCGCAGCATTAACGGAGCTGGTTGAAATCGAGAATTTGCAGGAGCGCTGGGTAGAGACGATCGAAGCGATCGAAGCAGCGACGCAGTCGGAAGAATGGGCGACACAATGGCAAAATCTTGACGTACCCTTGGAGATCGAAGCGCCTGCACATACAAGTTTTTTTGCTGGGAGTGTCGAAGGCCCACGCTGGGAAGATCTAGCTGAAGCCTTGCGTCAATTGGAAGAGATTCATATCGAAGTGATCTATTCTGAACCCAAAAAAGTCAATTTCAGCTGCCTGTTTTTAACAGCGATCGAAGAGCAAGTGTTCCAATTGTTTCACCGATATGGGGTGAAGAAAGAAACTGGCCTGACATCCGAATCACCAAAAGTGGTTTTGCAAAATGCGAAACAAGCCTTGACTTCCTTGACGCAGCAGCGCAAAGAACTGATTACAGAAATCAGTCAGCACAAACAACGGCTGATCCTGCTGCAGCAAGCGGAAGAACTGTTTTTGACTCGTGAGAATCGGGCAATGATGCAACAGCGCTTAGCAGCTGGTCAGACCTTTGTCCTCTTGCGCGGCTGGATCGAAGAAAAGGATCAGCCGTTAGTGGCGGAAATGGTCCAAGAATCCTTTGCCAACGAGATTTACTATTCATTTGAAGAACCCACTGCAGAGGAGATCGCTACCAATCAAGTGCCAACGAAACTAAAAAACGCCTCGTTTATTCAACCCTTTGAAATGTTGACGGAAATGTACAGCTTGCCAAAATACGATGAGATCGATCCAACCCCATGGATGACGCCTTTTTACTATGTTTTCTTTGGTATGATGGTGGCTGACTTAGGTTATGGTGCATTAATGGCTGTCGCGACCACGATTGGGCTACACGCCTTGCGTTTGCCCAAAGGGACCAAACGGTTTCTGAAATTGTTCCAGATTTTGTCTGTGCCAACTATGATTTGGGGCGCAATCTACGGCTCCTTCTTTGGTGCTACATTGCCCTTCCAACTTTTATCGCCCTCCGAAGATTTTATGGCGATCTTTGGTCTATCCATGATTTTTGGTGGCATCCAACTGTTTACAGGCCTTTATTTAGCAGCCAAAGAAAATATCCGCAAAAAGGATCTTTTAGGTGCAGTCAACGAAGGCTTTGCGTGGCTAGGACTTTTGAGTGGTCTTTTAGTGGCAGCCGCAGGCAATCTTTTGATCGATGTCCCAGCACTAACAATCGTCGGCTTGATACTAGCAGGCTTTAGTGCCTTATTGATCATCGTGGTACCAATTCTTAAAGGGAAAACCAAAGTGGGCGGCTTCTTTTTAGGCTTGTATGACTTATACGGTGTGACCAGTTACATCGGCGACTTTGTCAGCTATA
Source organism: Candidatus Enterococcus avicola (assembly GCF_047470845.1). Classification (NCBI taxonomy): domain Bacteria; kingdom Bacillati; phylum Bacillota; class Bacilli; order Lactobacillales; family Enterococcaceae; genus Enterococcus; species Candidatus Enterococcus avicola. Next base: position 177,820 of record NZ_JBLGTY010000005.1, read on the forward strand.
GCCGCTTGATGGCATTAGGGATCTCTGGTGGGAGTATCGCAGCAGCCTTCAACTTATTGGTGGGCTATTTGCCGCCAGCTGCTCGTTTTTCTGTAGGCATTCTCTTATTGGTTGTCCTACAAGCTTTAAACATCTTTTTATCGTTACTGAGTGCGTATGTGCATGCCGCTCGTTTACAATATGTAGAGTTTTTCGGAAAATTTTTCACTGGTGGGGGGCGTCAATTTGAAACCTTTAAGCCAAGTGAGAAATACGTTGATTTTGATAAAGAAAATGGAGGAGACAATAAATGATTGATTACTTAATTAATAACAATGGTGGTATGGTGTTTGCAATTATCGGAATGGGGATCGCTACGATCTTTTCTGGGATCGGTTCAGCCAAAGGGGTGGGTCAAACTGGTGAAGCAGCGGCAGCCTTAACGACGAATCAGCCGGAGAAGTTTGGACAAGCCTTGATTTTACAATTGCTTCCCGGAACGCAAGGACTATACGGATTCGTTATTGCGTTTATGATCTATGGTAGCTTAAGTGGTGAAATGTCGACAGTGACTGGTATGGCGTACTTGATGGCATCACTGCCAGTTGCCTTTACTGGCTTATTCTCAGGAATGGCCCAAGGGAAGGTCGCTGCAGCTGGGATTCAAATTTTAGCGAAGAAACCAGAGCATTTCTTTAAAGGGGTCATGTTCTCAGTAATGGTTGAGATGTATGCCATCTTAGGCTTTGTTATTTCTTTCTTACTTTTAGGAACGATTTAAAGGGGGCGAAGGTATGGATGCAATCGACAAAATGATTGCTGAACTAGACCAAGAAGCGCAGACAAAACGGGAACGTTTGGCTGCCGCTGAACGTGCTAGGATCAGTGAAACGATGGCACGTGACTGGGCGAAAAAAGAGTCGGACTTGCAGCTTCGTGCCCAGCAAGCAAAAAAGCAAGCCGGAAAAAATTATCAGCAAGCGCAAAATCGCCAAGCAAGTGCCGCTAAGCAGCAGCAAATGGTGAAACAAAACGAATACCTGACACAACTTTTTGAGCAAGCGTATCAACAAATGGTTGCCTGGACGCCAGAAGAGCTGCAGTCATTTGCTGAAAATGTGCTGCAACAGCTGCCGATCAGCGGGACGGTGACCTTCCACGCTGGTCCTGAGCAAGCAGCCCATCTAGATGCCGCTTGGCTTACGTCTTGTCAATCAAAACTACCGTATCAAATCAAAGCAGGCGCACCATTGACAGAAGCAGGCTTTTTGGTGGATGACAACGGCATTCAATACAATTTTACCTATCAGGTACTGCTTGATGAATACAAGAAAGAAACCCGGGAACGGTGGTTGCAGATCATACAACAAGGAGGTTGATCCATGAGGAACTATCATCAATTGAATCCAATCATTCGGCTGAAAGAGATGACGTTGCTAAAGCCGCAAGAAGTCGAACAAATGATTGCGGCAAAAGGGTTTGCTGAAGTCGAAGCTGTCTTGCAGCAGACCCATTATCAACGCTATTTGAAGCCAGATTTTCATGAACGATTCGAAACCTATCTCGATGAAGAATTGTTAAAGACGATCAAAGAATTGGCCGAGCTGGTTCCTGATCAAGAGATCCTCCGACTGTATATGATGCCTTTTACTTTCCATAATCTAAAAGTCTTGACCAAAGAGTCAGTCACTGGAAAAGATTATGATCATCTACTGATCGAAGATGGTTTTTACACGATCGATGAGTGTCGGACCGCCATCAAAACGGGAACCTCAGAGGTATTGCCTGAGAAAATCGTGACTACGATCCAAGAAGTGCGGGAGTACTTAGAAGGCGGCGCCGTGCTGCAAGGCATCGATATCATTTACGATCGCCGGTATTTACATGAACAACGGCGACTGGCAGATGAAATCAAGATCCCTGAGCTACAAGAAGCTGTCATCAAGATGATCGATCTGACCAATATAACGATTGCCGCTCGTTGTGTACTTCAAAAACGATCGCGTAGTTTTATGGAGGCAGTCTTAGTGAGTGTCGGCAGTATCCCGAAAGAAGAATTTTTAGCATTTGCGGATGCGTCCTATAGTGACTTTTTAGCCTTCTTATTAGAAAGTGATTATCAGGAAGTGTTGCGGCCTTTGATTCATGAACAGGTGATCGACTTTGCTGGCTTGGCACTTTTGCAAGACAATTTGATTACAGAAAGCTATGGCCAAGCCCAAACAGATGCTTTAGGACCACTGCCTTTACTCGCATTTTTGAATGCTAAGGTTTTGGAACTGCAAAATCTGCGTATCTTGCTAGTAGGCAAACGCAGTGGCTTTACGGAAGAACAACTCAGAGAAAGGATGCGGCACTATGACTCATAAAATCGGCGTAATCGGCGAGAAAGAATCCGTCATTCCTTTTCAACTATTTGGCTTTCAGGTCTGCTATGCCTCGGAAGAAAAAGAAGTGAAGCAGGCGCTGGCAAAATTAATGAAGAACAGTACGATCATCTACCTGACTGAAAAATGTGCCGAGCTGATTCCCGATGAATTAGCAAAAGTCCAACAAAAAATGACACCTGCAGTCATCTTGATTCCTGATTATGATGGTTCCCGAGGAATCGGCAAGCGAATGATTCAAGAAAATGTCGAAAAAGCAGTTGGACAAAACATACTATAGAGAGGAGCCGATGTTGTGGAAAAAGGAACAATTATTAAAGTATCTGGTCCATTGGTGCTAGCCAAAAATATGGGCCATGCAAGTTTAGAAGATATCTGTTATGTAGGAGATTTAGGCGTGGTCGGTGAGATCATCGAAATGCGCGGCGACGTCGCTTCGATCCAAGTCTATGAAGAAACGTCTGGGATCGGACCTGGTGAACCAGTCGAAACCACCGGTGAACCGCTATCCGTCGAATTGGCGCCTGGGATCATGTCACAAATGTTTGATGGCATCCAACGTCCCTTAGAAACCTTCATGTCTGTCACCCAAAGCAACTTCTTGACGCGTGGGGTGCAATTGCCTGCGTTGGATCATGAGAAAAAGTGGCCCTTTGTACCGACAGTCGAAGTCGGCGCAGTAGTCAGTACCGGGATGGTCATCGGTACCGTGCAAGAAACACCGTTGATCAATCACAAGATCATGGTTCCTCATGGCGTTTCAGGAACAGTCAAGGCTGTTTATGCGGGGGAATTTACCATCGATGAAACGATTTATGTTTTAGATACACCCAAAGGAGAACGGTCTTTCACGATGCTGCAAAAATGGCCCGTGCGTCATAGCCGTCCAGTAAAGCAAAAACTGAATCCAGTCGAACCAATGATTACTGGCCAGCGAGTGATCGACACCTTCTTTCCAATCGCTAAAGGCGGGGCGTCAGCCGTTCCAGGACCTTTTGGTGCAGGGAAAACTGTCGTTCAGCACCAAATCGCCAAATGGGCGGATGTCGATCTGGTCGTCTATGTCGGCTGCGGCGAACGCGGCAATGAAATGACCGATGTAATGAACGAGTTTCCAGAATTGATCGACCCTCGTAGTGGTGAATCTTTAATGGCGAGAACCGTGTTGATCGCTAACACCTCCAATATGCCGGTAGCCGCTCGGGAAGCGTCGATTTATACTGGGATCACGATTGCGGAATACTTCCGAGACATGGGGTATTCAGTGGCGATCATGGCGGATTCCACCTCACGTTGGGCAGAAGCACTGCGAGAAATGTCTGGTCGTCTGGAAGAAATGCCTGGGGATGAAGGGTATCCAGCTTACTTAGGCAGCCGCTTGGCAGAGTATTATGAGCGTTCTGGAAAAGCGATTTGCTTAGGTTCTGATCAAGAAGGCAGTATTACTGCCATCAGCGCCGTTTCACCATCAGGCGGCGATATTTCAGAACCAGTTACCCAAAATACGTTGCGAGTCGTAAAAGTCTTTTGGGGCTTAGATGCCACCTTAGCGCAAAAGCGTCATTTTCCATCGATCGATTGGTTGAAGAGCTATTCTTTATACGAAAATGAATTGGGTGCCTTTTTGGACCAACAAATGCAAGTGGATTGGTCCAAACAAGTAACAGAAGCCATGCGGATGCTGCAAAAAGAATCTGAGTTGTCAGAGATCGTTCGACTTGTCGGCATCGACGCTTTGTCCGAAAAAGATCAGTTATTGCTGGAAACCACCAAATCATTGCGAGAAGATTTCTTGCAGCAAAACGCTTTTGACGACGTCGATACGTTTACCTCTCGTGAAAAGCAGTTCAAAATGCTGGAAACGATCTTGCTGCTCCACAAAGAAGCGGAAGATGCGTTGACACTAGGTGCGTATCTTTCAGAAATCTATGCAGGAACCGAAGAATTGCGAGACAAAGTGGCACGTATGAAGTACTTGCCTGAAACGGAATTAGCAAAAATTCCTGCTTTGCATCAAGAGATCAAAGCAACGATGAAAGAAATTTTACAGAAAGGAGACCGCACCGATGATCAAGGAATATAAAACGATTGGAGAAGTCGTCGGACCATTGATGGCCGTCGATCGCGTCTCCGGTGTCAAATACGAAGAGTTGATCGAAGTCCGCATGCAAAACGGCGAAACGCGGCAAGGACAAGTACTGGAGATCCAAGAAGACAAAGCGTTGGTCCAAATTTTTGAAGGAACCGGCGGGATCAATTTGCGGGAATCTGCGGTGCGTTTCTTAGGACATCCTTTGGAATTAGGCGTTTCCGAGCAAATGATCGGGCGAGTCTTTGACGGCTTAGGTCGGGTCAAAGATGGCGGAGTAGAGATCGTCCCAGAAAAATATATGGACATCAACGGCGAAGTGATCAATCCAGCCGCGCGGGATTATCCTGATGAGTTTATTCAAACGGGGATCTCATCGATCGACCACTTGAATACGCTCGTTCGGGGACAAAAGCTGCCGATTTTTTCTGGTTCTGGTCTGCCTCATAAAGAATTGGCTTCGCAAATTGCGCGTCAAGCACAAGTGTTGAACTCGGAAGACGATTTCGCTGTTGTGTTTGCTGGCATCGGGATTACCTTTGAAGAAGCAGAATATTTCATGGAAGATTTTCGTCAAACTGGCGCCATCGACCATTCTGTCGTCTTTATGAATCTAGCCAATGACCCAGCGATCGAGCGGATCGCTACTCCCCGAATGGCACTGACGGCAGCCGAATACTTGGCTTACGAAAAGGGCATGCATGTCTTGGTGATCATGACGGATATGACCAACTATTGTGAAGCTTTGCGGGAGATCTCCTCTGCTCGTCGTGAAGTGCCAGGACGTCGGGGTTATCCTGGGTATCTTTATACCAATCTATCCACGTTATATGAACGTGCGGGACGGATTCGCGGCTTGAAAGGTTCAGTGACCCAGCTACCGATTTTGACCATGCCAGAAGATGACAAAACCCATCCGATTCCCGATTTGACCGGCTATATCACCGAAGGACAAATCATCTTGTCTCGTGATTTGTATAAAAACGGCATCCAGCCACCCATCGATGTCTTGCCGTCATTGTCACGGTTAAAAGATAAAGGGACCGGTGAAGGAAAAACCCGTAAAGACCATGCCGCAACGATGAACCAGTTGTTTTCTGCCTATGCTCAAGGAAAGCAAGCCAAGGAATTGGCAGTCGTTTTAGGAGAATCGGCATTGTCGGAAGTAGATAAAACCTATGCCAAATTTGCGGAACGCTTCGAAAATGAATACTTGAACCAAGGGTATCGCACCAACCGTTCGATTATCGAAACCTTGGAATTAGGCTGGGAATTATTGGCGATGCTGCCAAAAGTCGAGCTGAAGCGGATCAGCGATGCCCTACTGGCGGAATACTTACCGGGAGAGGAGAACAATGGCGCAAAAAACCGTTAATCCAACCCGCATGGAGCTGTCGCGCCTCAGCAAACAATTGGCGACAGCCAAACGCGGACACAAATTATTAAAAGACAAACAAGACGAACTCATGCGTCAATTTATTGAATTGATCAAAAAGAATGACCGCTTGCGTAAAGAAGTCGAAGAACAATTGCAGCGTGCCATGAAGGCATTTCGCTTAGCCAATGCTACGATCAATGAAAAATACATTGAAGAAATGTTTATTTTACCAGCCACTGAAGTCTCCCTTGAATTATCCACGAAAAACATCATGAGTGTGGAAGTGCCAGTGATGCATTTTGATTATGACGATACGGTGATGCAAGCGCCGATCGAGTACGGCTTTTTGAATTCCAATGTTCCGTTAGATAATGCTGTCGCCCGTTTTACCGACGTTATGCCGAAGCTGTTGGAGCTAACGGAAATCGAAAAGACCTGTCAATTGATGGCAGGGGAAATCGAACGGACGCGCCGACGCGTCAATGCCCTAGAATATTTGACGATTCCCGAGCTGGAAGAAGCCATTTATGGAATCAAAATGCGGCTGGAAGAAAATGAACGAGCAAACGTAACAAGAATGATCAAAGTGAAGAATAAATCAAAATAAAATGGTATGATAAGAGAAAAAACAAATGCAATAAACTTGGATTACTAAGACATTGGTTTTTGCAAAAGGTCAAAGGAAATGAAAATGAAAAAAAGAAATCGTTTGAAAAAAAAGCTGGCATCGCAACGCTTTTTGATTCCGCAGATCGTCACACTGGTCTTCGTTTTGCTGATATTGGCAGGAACTGGCTTGCTAATGCTGCCGGCTGTCACCCAAAGTGGTGAAGGCACCAACTTTTTAGATGCGCTGTTTACTGCCACATCGGCTGTTTGCGTGACGGGTCTTTCGACCTTGACCGTAGCTGATCATTACAACCTGTGGGGCCAAGGGATCTTGCTGATGCTGATTGAGATCGGTGGGATCGGCTTCATGTCGATTCCCGTCTTCTTTTACATCTTGGCGAGAAAAAGAGTCCATCTTAGTACTCGGATGATTTTGCGGGAATCATTGAATCTGGACCGAATGTCTGGAGAAATCCATTTGGCATGGTACCTGATTCGGATCGCCTTTTTGATCCAAGTCAGTGGGATCATCTTGCTGGCTTTTGCATTCGTGCCCCGTTTTGGTTGGGAGCAAGGCCTTTGGTACAGTGTTTTTCATGCGATCTCGGCCTTTTGTAATGCTGGGTTTGATTTGTTCGGCAACAGCATGGTAGGGTTTCAAAACGACCCATTTGTGCTGGGGGTCATCAGTTTCTTGATCATCGCAGGTGGTCTGGGATTTCTCGTTTGGTTCGATCTCCTGCATACGGCGTCCAAAAAACGGTCCCTGCATAGCCGCTTGGCATGGATCGCTATGATCGTTTTGGTGGTTTTTGGAACGGCAGGATTCTTTTTGACCGAAGCCAATTCACAGTTGATCACGGGTGATTCGGTCATCGAACGTTTTTTCCAATACCTCTTCTTAGCGGTCACCCCAAGAACCGCCGGTTTTTTCAGTATTGATTACGGACAAATGAGTCAAGCAGGCTTGATGCTGACGATGATTTTAATGTATATCGGCGGCACCTCTGGATCAACTGCTGGGGGATTGAAGACAACGACATTTGCGGTCTTGATCATCAAGATCCGCAGCTTATTGAAAGGGCGCAGTCGAGCGGAAGTTTTTGGTCGCACGATCAAAGAATCTGCTGTATCGCGTGCCTTTACGTTGTTCTTCCTTACCTTGACGTTATGCTTCGTAGCGATTTTCTTATTGTCGATCACTGAGAGTATGCCGCAAACCCCAAACTTTGGGTTGCCAACCATTGCCTTTGAAGTTTTTTCCGCTTTTGGAACGGTGGGGTTGACCATGGGGTTGACGCCTTACTTGTCGGTTTTTGGCAAACTTTTGATCATTTTTTTGATGTTCATTGGTCGAGTCGGCATCATGACCGTTGCTTTTTCATTGATGAAAAAAGCCAACAAACAAGAAGCTGGCTACAAATATCCTGATGAAACCGTGATGATCGGGTAACGAAAAAGGGAAACGAAGCACGCTTCGTTTCCCTTTTTTTTCGTTTATTGAAGTACTTCTAACATCACATCTCGTTGGTCATCGCTGACATTCCCCGCATAGTTCGGCGTGATCAAAGATAGACCACCCTCCTTATTTGTAAATAGGTACAGGTTGTGGCTAAAATCAGGATTTCCATTGGAAGTGATCCCTTTTGCAAAGGTCAATTGAGTGTTCACTTTTACGGTGCGAATCCCATTGTCATTTGCTGAAAAGATACGAATCTCCTTTGTTGCGATCGTATCGACTTGTGCTTCATAGCTTGCGCTGTCGTCGATCGAAATGATCAATGGGCTCGTATTTTGAATCGTGACAGCATCTGGTACATTGACGCCATGGAAATAAAAAGTCAGTGAAGGGCCATATTGGGAAAGATCAACGGCATATGGAAACTCGTTGGTGGATACTGAGCTTGCTGTCGTTTGCGTTGTGTCAGAGTGGTCCGTCGATTGCTGGCTTGAGGTTGAAGTTTCTGAAGTAGAGGTTGACGCTAAGGAGCTGTTTTCAGTCGTTTGCGTCGTCGTGTTTTGCTTGCTTTCAGTAGGCACACGACTCTGGCTTAGCTCGCTGGTTGATTGCGCGGTATCTTTTTCGTTGTTACAGCCTGTCAAAAGCCCCACACTGACCAGCGTCAGTGTTCCAATCAAAGAAATTGTTTTTTTCATCGTTTGTTTCATCCTTTCCTTCGAATACTAAAACATCTAAAAAAAACAAATTATTGTGTGAAAATGCACAATTATGTTGATATAGTGTTTAAATATTCTTTGGTGTTAAAGATATTGTAGTCCAGAACACTGAAAAAGAATAGGGAGATTTTGCTGAATTTTTCGTCAATTCTATCATAAAACATTCATGAACGCCCGCAGCAGCTGGCTAATTTTGCATAATAAAGTGTTAGCCTTTTCTGGCGACTTGCGTAACGCAGGGATCTAGATTAAAATACCTTGGTATAGAAGAATGGGTGGTGAAGAGGATGGAAAAAGAACGGATGGGGCAATGGTTAGCCTTTACGAATCAGCATCAAGCGATCGAAGCTCGTTTGGAGCAAGCCCTCAAAGCAGAAAGCAATCTGTCTTTGAATGAGTATTACGTGCTTTATTACTTAGAAAAGACCCCCAATCATAGCATGCGCCTCAATGATTTGATCGCCCATTTTGATCTGAGTCAAAGTGCGATGTCACGTATGATCATGCGCATGGAAGACAAGCTGTGCGGTGTGATCGAACGGCATTCTTGTCAAGATGATAAGCGGGGGATCTATATTGATTTGACCCAATCAGGGGAAAAGAAACTGCAGCGTTCAAAAGTCGTTTTTGAAAAAGTCTTGGAGGAAATGCTAGACTAATGATGTTTTTCACTTGTTTTCTCCTTGATTCTTTTGTAATATAGATGCATGTGCATGTATATTTTGATAAAGGGAAAAAAGATGCACCGATTTGCTTTAAGAATCTCCTTGAAAAACTAAGCCAGTCAGATCCACAAAGCGAAATGAATCCAATGGAAAAGGTGAGAAACCCATGCGAAATGTAACAGACAAAGCAACATTTAAGCGCGGATTGCAGTTGAAAAATCGAATCATTATGGCACCAATGACGACCAAGATGTCCTTCTTTGATGGGGTGATTACGAAAGATGAGTTGGCTTACTATGGCTTACGCTCTGGGGAAGTCGGAGCAGTCATCACAGCGGCAGCCAATGTCCAAGAAGATGGCAAGGGCTGGGAAGGGGAATTAGGCGCTTACGACGATGCCTTTTTACCTGGATTAAGTAAATTAGCCAGCACCATCAAAACCAATGGGACCAAAGCTATTTTACAGATTTTTCATGCCGGTCGGATGACGGATGACTCGGTCCTACGAGGAACACAACCGATTTCTGCTAGCGCAGTTGCTGCCGAACGTCCAAATGCCCAAGTTCCCCGAGAAGTCACAGTAGATGAGATTTTAACGATTATTGAAAACTTTAAAAAAGCTACCGAACGGGCGATCAAGGCGGGGTTTGATGGCGTAGAACTCCACGGAGCCAATACGTATTTGATCCAACAATTCTTTTCTCCGCACTCAAATCGTCGATCCGATGAGTGGGGTGGCTCACTAGAGAACCGTTATCGTTTTATTGAGAAGCTCGTCGATGAAGTACTGGAAACAGTGGACCAATCAGGTGTGAAGGAGTTTATCGTCGGTTATCGGTTTTCACCTGAAGAATTTGAAGAACCAGGGATTCGCTTTGAAGATACGTTGTTCTTAGTGGACCAACTGGCAGAAAAAGGATTAGACTATCTGCACATCTCTCTTGCGGAGTATACCCGCAAATCGATTTCAAAAGCGTACCAAGAAAAATCGATGTTGGCGTATGTCTATGAAAAAATCGCTCAGCGGGTTCCTTTGATTGGTGTAGGGGATGTCCGAACATCGAAAGATGCCGCGGGATTGCTAGAACATGCAGACTTTGTAGCAGTGGGCCGGGCATTGTTGATCGATCCTCATTGGGGACAAAAAGTCTTAGACGGTCAAGATGCGTTGATCCGCACCACGGTTTCTACTTACGAACGTGAGGAACTCGTATTACAAAACGGCGTTTGGTGTTTTATGGAAAATATGATGCCAGATCGCCTAAATGAAGAAAAATAAGCAGACAACCACCTTTGCCTTGGGCGAAGGTGGTTTTTTGATAGAAGGGGAGGAACGATCCGATTATTTTCAATTATGAACATCATTCTTTATAATTGATGTAATGGTAAGCGTTTGCTTTATTTTTATACTGATGGGGATGAGGAGAGAATCATATTGGAGGGAGAAAAATGAAAAAAAGTGGCTTGTTTTTGCTAGTAATTGTCACAGGGGTGTTGTTCGCTGGTTGTGGAGGAAATCAAGAAACAGCAGATTCACAAGATTTTGCCAGTACAGATGAGAATACGCTGACTGTTTGGGCTTGGGACACAAATTTTAATATTCCAATTATGGAAAAAGCTGGGGAATATTACAATGCGGACAATGATGCAATCGACCTTAATGTCGTCGAGATGTCCAACGAGGATACCAAACAAAAAATGGTTTCATCCTTTACTTCAGGGGTCTCCGAAGGTTTGCCAGACATCGTTTTGATGGATGACTATGATGTGCAGAACTATTTGCTGAACTACGAAGGAAAATTTGCAGAATTATCGGAAGACATCGACTTTGACCAATTTGCTCCTTACAAAGTAACGAATGCGACCTATCAAGAAGGCGTTTATGCGGTTCCTTTTGATTCAGGTTCTGCTGGACTCTACTACCGCAAAGATTATTTAAGTGAAGCGGGGATCGATGAAAGTGAACTCACCAATCTAACCTGGTCCAAATTTGTGGAGATTGGTGAGACAGTCAAAGAAAAAACGGGGAAATGGTTCGTTGCGTTTATTCCAAATCGCGGCACTCATTATATCCAGATGGCGATGCAGTCAGCCGGATTATGGTATTTTGATGAAGACGGAAACATATTTTTGAAAGACAATCCTGCTATTCGTGAAATGCTGCCGATCCTGAAGACGATCGAAGAAAAAGAGTTGGCAAAACCAGTAGATTATTTTGCGCCAGAAGGGATCGGTGCAGTGACGAGTGGGGAAGTGGCAGCAGTCAATTCAGCCATCTGGTTTTCAGCGACGATCCGCTCCGCAGAAGATCAAAAGGGAAAATGGGGCTATACGAATCTTCCCCAATTAGAGACAGTGTCTGGAGCGACACCTTACTCGAACTTGGGTGGCTCTAGCTGGTTGGTGCTCAATGACTCACCAAATAAAGCGTTGGCCATTGATTTTCTCAAACAAGAATTTGCTGGGAATGATGAATTCTATCAAGAGATTTTAGTAGAAAATGGGGCAGTGGGGACTTACCTACCCTCACAAGAAGGAGAAGCTTATCAATATGAAGATCCTTTCTTTAATGACGCCCCAATCTATAAAGATTTCTCCAGTTGGATGGCGGACATCCCCGCCGTTGATTACGGGGTAAATACCCAAGCGGCAGTGGATGCCTTGCGTGGGGGAATGCAAAGCTATTTTGATGGTGCCATGTCCTTAGATGACATGTTGACGGAAGCAGAAAACACCTACAAGATGCAAGTCGGCGAATAGCCGACTTGTGTTACTTAAGGAGTGATGAATATGCAAAATACGATCAGAAAAAAGCGCCCCAAAAACCAACAAGTCTGGGGATTTATTGGCCTTTCTTTAGTATTCAGTAGTGTCTTTTTGCTGTATCCCATCGTCTATTCCTTATACCTTTCCCTGCATCGGATGCAGGGACTGCAATCGGTTTTTGTCGGCTTCGGCAATTACCTACGCATGCTGCAGGATACGATTTTTCAAAAAGCTTTACTCAATAATTTTATCTTTCTGATCTTTCAAGTACCGATCATGGTGTTGTTGGGTCTTCTGCTAGCGTTTGTTTTGAACACGCCGAAGCTTGTAGGACGCTCCTTCTTTAAATTAGCGTTGTTTCTACCCTGTGTCACCTCGCTGGTTTCCTATGCAGTTTTATTTAAAATGATGTTTCAAATTGGCGGGATCGTTAATCAAGGGCTGCTGAACATTGGCTTGATCACGCAACCGCTAGATTGGCTAAATAATCCGCTTCTAGCAAAACTGACCGTTATTATTGCGTTGTGCTGGCGTTGGACAGGCTATAACATGATTTTTTATTTGGCAGGATTGCAAAATATCTCGGATGACACCTTAGAAGCTGCTGCGATCGATGGAGCGAATGGGTTTCAAAAGTTCTTTTTCGTAGTGATCCCGCAACTGAAGCCGGTGATCGTTTTCACAACCATCACCTCCACCATTGGGACGATCCAGCTCTTTGATGAAGTGGTGAATCTAACAGGTGGTGGCCCATCCAATGAGACGTTGACTGTCGCCCAACTGATCTATAATCACTCCTTTGTCTATACGTCAAATTTTGGGTACTCGGCTACGCTTTCTTGGGTCTTAGTGATCATCATCGCTCTTTTATCTGTGATCCAGTTGAAACTCTCGAAAACGAATCAATAAAAGCGATAGAAAGGAGCAGCTATGAAAGTTACTTTAGGTGGATGCATAAAATATGGATTTTTACTGATCGTCTCATTTTTTTCGATTTTTCCGTTTTACTGGATGATGGTGGGCTCTACCAATACCGCCAATCAAGTTGCCGAAGGGAAGCTGACTTTTGGGAATCAGTTAGCAAGCAATTTTCAGGTGCTGTTCAGCAATTACGACATCCCATTGATCATGTGGAATTCCATCAAGATTTCATTGATCACCGTCCTCGTCAGTCTACTGGTCACTTCTTTGGCTGCCTTTGGATTTGAGAAGTTTCGAACGCGGGCGAGTGAAGGGATTTATGCGGTTTTTCTGTTATGTATGATGGTGCCACTGGCAACTTTGGTGATCCCTTTGTTTAAGATGATGGCAGGAATGCAGCTAGTCAATCAGCACGTGGCGGTCATTTTGCCATTGGTCAATAACCTGTTTCTGATTTTCTTTTTTCGCCAGAACTTCAAGTCTTTTCCTGACGGTATTTTAGATGCGAGTCGCATCGAGGGGGCAACAGAGTACACGATATTTTTCCGAATCGTTTTTCCTATGATGCGCTCGACCTATGCTGCCGCTGCCATCTACGCCTTTATGAACGCATGGAACAGTTATTTGCTACCCTTGGTCTTTTTGCAAACGGAAAGTCGTCAAACCATGACATTGCTGATTTCCAATTTATCGTCAGCCAGTTACGTACCAAATTATGGCGTTCAAATGCTGGCGATCGTGATTGCAACGATCCCAACGTTGGTATTGTTTTTGTTTATGCAAAAAGATTTTGTGAAAGGCATGACCGGTTCTTTGAAACTATAAGTAGCAATAACCAGCTTGGCTACTTCTCCAAAAGGTTGGGGAAGGCTTAACGCAGGGGGTGAAATAGCTTTCCCCAGATAAAAAACAATTGCAGTGAGAGGCATTATTTTAATAAATAGTCAAACAATTCAGAATCATTCATTTTTCTTACAAAAAGATAGCGCAAGTCGAGTTGATTGATAAAAAAACAATCAGTTGTTAGACTTAATTCAGGTTAAAAAAACAAAAAGGGGATGTAATGATGAAAAGAGGATTTAGAAATTATTTAGGTTCAGATGAGCGGGAGGCAGGCTATAATTTGTCTTGGGGGTCTATCTTTGCAGGAGTTGTAACATTTATCGCATTGTTCATGACACTGTCAATGATTGGCTCAGCAATCGGTTTTGGTATGGTGGAACCAACCTCTAATAACCCATTAGATGGTGTTGGGACAGGATTATTGATTTGGACAGTGATTACCTTCGTCTTGGCATTATTCGGTGCTGGTTTTGTTTCTGGTGTTGCTGCTCGACGTGTCGGATTGGTTCATGGTTTCTTAACATGGGCAACAAGTATGATCGTGATGATGGTTATGCTCTCTTACTTAACGATCGGTGCTTTTTCTGTAGTCGGTTCACTTTTAGGAAACGTTGCTTCTGCTGTCGGCAGTGGTGTTGAAACAGTGGCCTCTGGTGCTGGCGATGTCGCTTCAAAAGCCTTCGATGAAATAACAGGAAACATGGAAGACGTCAATACAGATGAATTACAAGCGAACGTCAATGATGTTTTACAAGATACCGATGTTCCTGAATTGCAACCAGACTACTTGCAAAATCAATTGTCTGATGCAACAAACGACATCAAAGATGCCGGCAAAGACATTGCAACCAATCCAAATGATGCTGATAAAATCATTGATGATTTAGCAAGCAAATTACAAGATCGTGCTACAACGATCGGTGATTCAGTGGATGAAGAAGCAATTTCAAATGCGGTCGCTCAAAATACTGATTTAAACCAACAAGAAGCAGAAGAAGCAACCAATAACATTGTCACTGGTTTGCAAGATGCTTCTGATGAAGCGCAAAAACAAATCGAAAATGCACAACAAAATCTTGAACAAGCCAAACAAGACATTGACCAAGCAGTGGAAGACGCTCGTCAAAAAGCGGAAGAAGCAAGTGATGCAACAGCCAAAGCATCCATTTGGGGCTTTGTGGCAATGGTCTTAGGACTCGTTCTTACGTCAATCGGTGGTATGGTGGGTGCAAACTTAGTCAAAACTGCTGACCACGAAAATCGTATCTAATTCACCTCTCACAAAGAGAGTTAGTGAGCCATAAACCAGTTAACAGCGTTCTGCCAAAGACTCAAATGGCAGCAGCGCTGTTTTCTGCTTTTAAACAAGCGGTTAAAAATCCCCATTGACGAGTGATTTTTCTCATGCTACACTGGCTCTGAGGATTGTTACCGCTTTAGGCGGGCTATACCTATTTTTTTGTGTGAAGAAATCTAAAGAAGAATAGGGTCGTTAAAATGAACGTAACAAAAGTGATCAATAACAACATTGTGATTTCTGAGAATGAGGAAAAACAAGAATTGGTCGTCATGGGCAAAGGCTTAGGCTTTAAGAAAAAGCCAGGCGATGTGATCGACGATACCAAGATTGAAAAAGTCTATCTCAGTACACAAGAGTGGAATGTCACAAAACTAACCCAATTACTTTCTTCTATCCCTATCGAACATATTCAAGCAGCGAATGAGATCATCAGTTTTGCAAAAGTTTCCCTTGGGAAAAAATTGAGCGAAAAATTGTTTTTGACGCTGACCGATCATATCAATTATGCTATCGAGCGCTATCAAAATGGCATGGAAATCAAAAATGCCTTGCTATGGGAAATCAAGCGGTTTTATAACCATGAATACCTCATTGGCAAAGAAGCGTTATCGATCATCAAAAATCGCTTGGCGATCGAGCTGCCAGAAGATGAAGCCGGCTTCATTGCATTGCACATCGTTAATGCGGAGTTGGATATGGCGCAGGTCAGTCAAGTATCGGAAATGGCGAAGATCATTCAGCATATCCTAAACATCGTTAAATATCATTTTTCAATGGAGCTTGATGAGTATTCATTGAACTACGAACGCTTTGTGACCCATTTGAAATTTTTTGTCCAGCGCTTATTCAGCGGAACAAAGCTCGATGATGCAGGAACCGGCAGTTTTATTTTTATGTTGAAAGACCGCTATATGAAGGAATATGCGTGTGCGCTGAAAATCAGCGACTACATCAACAAAGAGTTCGGTAGACCGTTAGAAGAAGACGAATTGATCTATTTAACTATACACATCAAACGAATAACAAGTGCTTAGGATTGTTACTGGATTGGCAGGCTATACCTAAATGAACTCCCAAGGGGTTCGTTTAGGTATTTTTTTATGTTTTGACACACGAAAAGCAAACGAAGGACCAAAATAGGAGGAACGACATGAATTACAAAGAGTTAGCAAAAACGATCATCACCAATGTTGGTGGGGAAGAAAATATCCAAAGCTTGACCCATTGTGCGACCCGCTTGCGCTTCAACTTGAAAGATGACAGCAAACCACAAGAAAGTACCTTAAAACATACACCAGGCATCATGGGTGTGGTCAACAAAGGCGGACAGTACCAAGTGATCATCGGCAGTGATGTTGGCAATGTCTACAACGAAATCACTGCCCAAACCAATTTGACTAGTGATCAAGAAACAGAAGAAGACGATCGGGGACGTGTAGCGAAAATTATCGATACGATCACTGGGATCTTCACCCCGATCTTGCCAGCCATCACGGCAGCTGGGATGTTAAAAGCGGTCCTTTCGTTGCTGGTGGTCTTCAATGTCTTGACGGCAGAAAGTCAAAGTTACCAAATTCTAAACTTTATGGCAGATGCTGCGTTCTACTTCTTACCGATTCTACTGGCTGCTTCTTCTGCGCAAAAGTTCAAAGCCAACATGTATCTGGCGATGATGGTGGGTGGAATTTTACTGCATCCCAACTTCATCGGTATGGTGACAGCAGTCAATGAGTCAGGTGGCGGCATCCATTTGTTCGGTTTGCCGATTTCACCAGTGACCTATTCATCATCGGTGATCCCCATCATCTTAAGTGTCTGGTTCATGTCTTACGTTGAACCGATTGCTGATAAGGTCTCACCAAAAGCAATCAAATTCTTTAGCAAACCGTTGCTGACGATCTTCGTCGTAGGGACGGTAGCATTAATTGCTTTAGGTCCTCTAGGCTATATGATCAGTGAAGCGATTTCCGCAGGGATCCAAGCCTTAGAAACGGTCAGCCCATGGATCGTTCCGTTATTGATCGGTGCCTTCACCCCATTGTTCGTGGCAACGGGTACCCACTATGGATTGGTTCCTATCGGTATCAACAACCGAATGACCACAGGTTATGATACAGTGATCTATCCTGGCATGCTGGCTTCAAACGTCAGTCAGGGAGCTGCAGCTATCGGCGTTGGTTTCAAATCAAAAGATTCTACGATCAAACAATTGGCATTTTCTGCAGGTCTGACAGGTCTATTCGGCATCACTGAACCAGCGTTGTATGGGGTCAACTTACGGTTTAAAACACCTTTGTACGCAGCAATGATCGGTGGCGGATTTGGGGGTCTGTTTATGGGAATCATGCGTGTCCGCAATTTCTCAGGCGGTTCACCGGGCCTATTGACTTTGCCAAGCTATATCGGCGATGACACCTTACGTCATTTGACCAATGCCTGCATTGGTGCGGCAATCAGTATCGTGGTCACATTTATTGCGACATTATTCTTATACAAAGACCCTGTTACAGAAGAAGCACCTGAAGCAACACCAACAGACAAAGAGCAAGAACCAACCCATCAAATCAGCGGCGCGGAGATCAAAGCACCTTTAAAAGGGGAACTGAAAAACCTACAAGCAGTCAATGACGGCATGTTTTCAGAAGAAATTCTTGGACAAGGAGTAGCGATCGAGCCAACCGTTGGAGAAGTGCTAGCACCAGTCAACGGGACTGTCACAGCAGTCTTTGATTCCAAACATGCCATTGGATTGACCAGTGAGGAAGGCATTGAGCTGCTGATTCACGTGGGGATCGATACGGTGCAATTGAATGGTGAAGGCTATGCCTATCAAGTAGAAAAAGGGCAAAAAGTATCAGTTGGTGATCCATTGATTACATTTGATATCGAGTTTATCAAAGAAAAAGGTTATCCAGTGATCACGCCGATCGTTATCACCAACAGTGCAGAAGTGGGCGACATTTTGACGGCAAACAGTGGTCCGATTACGTTTGGCGATCAAATCATCAAAGTGATCGGCTAAAAAAGGAGAATAAGACATGGGATTTCCAGAAAACTTTTTATGGGGCGGCGCTACAGCCGCCAATCAATGTGAAGGCGGGTTTGATCAAGGGGGGCGTGGACTTGCCAATGTCGATGTGATTCCGACTGGCAAGGACCGACGAGCAGTCATTACCGGCAAGCGTGAGATGCTTGCCTTTGAAGAAGGGTATTTTTATCCAGCAAAAGAAGCGATTGATATGTACCATCATTTCAAAGAAGATATCGCCTTATTTGCGGAGATGGGCTTTAAAACCTATCGTTTATCGATTGCTTGGTCAAGAATTTTTCCGAAGGGCGATGAAGAAACCCCTAATGAAGAAGGCTTGCGCTTTTATGAGGAACTGTTTTTGGAGTGCCGCAAATACCAAATCGAACCCTTGGTGACGATCACGCATTTTGACTGTCCGATCCATTTGATCAAGGAATACGGCGGTTGGCGCAACCGTAAGATGATCACCTTTTATGAAAATCTTTGTCGGGCGATCTTCACTCGCTACAAAGGATTGGTGAAGTACTGGCTGACCTTTAATGAAATCAATATGATCTTGCATGCCCCGTTTCTCGGTGCAGGGCTGACCTTTGCTGAGGGCGAAAATGAAGAACAAATTAAATACCAAGCTGCTCATCATGAGTTAGTCGCTAGTGCGTTGGCAACAAAAATCGCCCACGAGATCGATCCAGAAAACAAAGTAGGCTGTATGCTGGCAGCGGCTAGTTATTATCCTTACAGCTGCAATCCGAAAGATGTCTGGGAAAGCAAAAAAAGCGATCGCGGCAACTATTTCTTTATCGATGTGCAATCGCGAGGAGAATATCCAAATTATGGTTTGAAGATGCTAGCGGAAAAAGGAATCACTTTGGAACAAACCGCCGAAGATACGGCTTTATTAAAAGCCCATACCGTCGATTTTATTTCCTTTTCTTACTATGCCTCTCGGGTCGCTGCTTCAGAAGATTCCGGTGTTGAGAAAACGGAAGGCAACTTGTTCCCGACCATTAAAAATCCGTATTTAGAAGCGTCGGAATGGGGCTGGCAGATTGATCCGCTTGGTTTGCGGATCACGATGAATGATCTTTATGATCGTTACCAAAAACCGCTTTTCATCGTCGAAAATGGTCTAGGAGCGGTGGATACACCAAACGAAGATGGAAAAATCAATGATGTGTATCGCATCGAGTATTTACGTGCGCACATCGCTGCGATGAAAGAAGCCATTGACCAAGACGGTGTGGAACTGTTGGGCTATACTTCATGGGGCTGTATCGATTTGGTTTCTGCAGGAACCGGAGAAATGAAGAAACGCTATGGCTATATCTATGTCGATCGCGACAATGAAGGCAATGGCACATTAGCCCGCAGCAAAAAGCAATCCTTTTATTGGTACAAAAAGGTGATTGCCTCAAATGGGGAAGATTTGGCTTAAGCCAGTTCATTTATAAAAAGTAAACAAGGGTGTTCCGCTTTTTCAACTAGCGGGATACCCTTGTTTTATTATTGACTTTAGTCAGTTTCGTTCGCGTAGCGTACGAAACAAAAAAACCGCGCGTTTCTACGCGTGGACGAAATAG